>JAAZBY010000207.1 GCA_012513595.1 Chloroflexota bacterium | reverse complement strand
CTCAGCGAGCGGGACGCTGCGTGGGCCGGGAGGAGCCAAGATCGGCGTACCCTGGCCCACACGTCTCACTGCGCTGACACCCCAGTCGCGACGTCCCCTCCGCCCATGTGAAGGGCTGGCCCAGGCCTCTGGACGCACTGCACGGAGCAGGCATCTGGGGCAGGTGGCCACGCAGCGGCATGGGCTGGAATAGGCCTCAGGCCAACTGTATAGTCTGCATGAGGAAAGCCCGGCATGCTTCACTTTGTGCTCCGCAGACTGCTGCTGCTGATACCGACGGTCATCGTCATCTCGATGATCTCGTTCCTCGTGATCCAGCTGCCGCCCGGTGACTACCTGACCTCGTATGTCATCAGCCTGGAAGCCCAGGGGCAGTTCGTGGACCAGGAGCTCATCGACGCTCTCAGGGTCCAGTATGGGCTGGGACAGCCCCTCTACGTCCAGTACGGTAAATGGGTGTGGGGGATGCTGCATGGCCACTTTGGCCAGTCTCTGCAGTGGAAGGCCCCGGTCGCCGACCTTATCTGGGAGCGCCTTGGCCTCACCGTGGTGCTATCTCTGGGATCGCTTTTGTTTGTATGGCTGGTGGCTTTTCCAATCGGGATCTATTCCGCGGTTCGCCAGTATTCAGTGGGAGACTATGTATTCACCGCCCTATCTTTCTTCGGACTAGGAATACCAGACTTTTTATTAGCTCTTATCGTCATGTGGCTGGCTTTCTCGCAGTTGGGCATCTCTGTAGGAGGGCTGTTCTCCAACGAGTTCGTGCGCGCCCCTTGGTCGTGGGCCAAGCTGGTTGACATGTTGAAACACGCCTGGATGCCCATGGTGGTGTTGGGCATTGGCGGCACGGCCGGGCTGATCCGCATCATGCGCGCCAACCTGCTCGACGAGCTAAACAAGCCCTATGTGGAGACGGCACGCGCCAAGGGGCTACGGGAACGGCGGCTGATCCTCAAGTACCCCGTGCGCGTGGCCCTCAACCCGTTTGTCAGCACCTTGGGGTGGACGCTCCCGAGCCTGGTATCTGGCTCTGTGATCGTATCGGTGGTGCTGAGCCTCCCGACGACCGGCCCTCTGCTCCTCACCGCGCTTCAGGCACAGGACATGTACCTAGCCGGTACCTTCTTGCTGATGCTGAGCATTCTGACGGTGCTTGGGACTCTAGTATCCGATGTGCTGCTGGCCTTGCTCGACCCGCGCATCCGCGTGGAGTAGGAGCCGCATGGCATGTTGATGATCTGGAAGGATGACCATGAGCCTGGCCGATGACGTAAGCCAACGCGCGACGCACGACGCACCCATCGAGCCGGAGCAGGTACGAGATGAGCACATCCTGGTCGCATCCCAGTGGCAGCTCATGTGGTGGAAGTTCCGCAAGCACAAGCTGGCCCTGGCGGCCACCGTGGTGATTGTCCTCCTGTACCTGGTGGCGACGTTCGTCGAGTTCGTAGCACCCTATGATCCGGAGGAGCAAGAGGCCCGCATGGCCTACAGGCCCCCTACCAGGATCCACTTTGTCGATGGGCGGGGAGACTTTCATCTGCGCCCCTTCATTTACGGCACGCAGTCCGCGCGAGACCTCGAATCGTTTAGCCTTGTCTTCTCCGAAGACCGCTCGCGGGTATATCCGGTGTACTTTTTCACTCCTGGTACCCCATACCGTCTGTGGGGGCGCCTTGATGCCGACACGCATTTTTTTGGCCTCGCTAGCAGTGAGGAGAGACTCTTCCTGATCGGGGCAGACAAACAGGGCCGATCTCTTTTCGCGTATCGTCTATGGCTCCCGGCTCTCCCTATCGATCGGCCTCGTCGGTGTTGCGATCAGCTTCATACTGGGTGTTCTGATTGGTGGCATCTCCGGTTTCTACGGCGGCGTGGTGGACACAATCCTGCAACGCATGGTCGAGTTCATCCGCTCCATCCCGACGATCCCGCTGTGGATGGCGCTCTCAGCGGCACTACCGCCCAACTGGCCGCCGGTTCGCGTGTACTTTGGCATCACGGTGATCCTCTCGCTGATCGGATGGACCGGCCTGGCCCGCGTGGTCCGTGGCCGCTTCCTGGCGCTACGCGAGGAAGACTTTGTGATGGCCGCCAAGCTATGTGGCTCCAGTGAGCTGCGCGTCATCCTGCGCCACATGGTGCCAGCTTTTGCCAGCCATATCATCGCATCATTGACCCTGGCAATACCGCGGATGATCCTCAGTGAGACGTCGCTCTCGTTCCTGGGGCTGGGCCTCCGCTTCCCGGCCATCTCGTGGGGCGTCCTCTTGCAGGAAGCCCAGAACGTCCGCTCGGTGGCCCAGGCCCCCTGGCTGCTGACGCCGGGCCTGGCCGTGGTCCTCTCGGTACTGTCCCTGAACTTCCTGGGGGACGGGCTGCGCGATGCGGCCGATCCCTATGCCCGATGAGTATGCCCGCCGAAAGCCGCAGGGTGGCCTGGGCCGATCCCGGCCACGGCGGAGGGGAGACGGAGAACGCATGACCGCCAGACGGGCTGGAGCAGGGCTGGCCAAGGTCACCGCCCGCTCCATCAGCGACCGCGCCTACGAGGCCATCCGCGATGCCATCGTCGAGGGCCAGTTCCGCCCTGGGGAACGCCTCTCTGAGGAAACCCTCGCCGAGCAGCTGGGCGTCAGCAAGACCCCCGTGCACGACGCCCTCGGGCGCCTGGTGGCCGAGGGCCTGGTGCAAATGACGCCCTATGTGGGCGCCTCGGTGATCCGCCTGTCTCCCGAGGATGTCGACGAGATCTATGACCTTCGCGAAACCCTCGAGCGGCTGGCCATCCGGCAGGCCATCGGGCACGTCGACGAGGCACTCTTGCTGGAGCTGGATCACGAGCTGGCCTCGTTCGCCCGCCCCCTTCCGCAGAAGGAGTTCCAGCACTACTTTGACGTCGACAATCGCCTGCACGACGCCGTGGCGCAGATGAGCGGTAACGGGCGCCTGGTGCGCATCCTCGACATGCTGCGCAACCAGTCGCACGCCGCCCGCTTCCTCTCCTCGCGGCTGCCGGGCCGCACCGACCTCTCTATCGAGGAGCACCGCGCCATCATCGCCGCGCTGCTAGCCCGCGACGCGCCGCTGGCCCAGGAAACCATGCAAAGGCACCTCAGCGGATCGCGCCGGGCGGCTGCACACATCGTAGAAGAGTTGACCACGGATAGGCTTGAGGAGGACTAGGAGCGCATGCGCACGAACCGCGTAAAGGCCATGCTGGCCAATGGAGAGAACGTCCTGGGCACCTTTGTGCGCACCACGCACCCCGCCGTCGTGGAGGTCCTGGGCCTGGTCGGCTTTGACTTTGTGATCATCGACAACGAGCACAGCCCCGTGGGGATCGAGTCCACCGCGAACCTCATCCGTGCGGCTGACGGCGTCGGCATTACGCCCTTTGTGCGGGTGATGACCAACGATGCCGTGGCCATCATGCAGGCGCTGGACGCGGGCGCCCTGGGCGTGCAGGTCCCGCAGATCTCGGCCCGGCAGGACGCCGAGTACGCCGCGCGCGCCCTCAAGTACCCGCCTACCGGCACCCGCGGCCTGGCCACCAGCCACCGTGCCGCGAACCATGGCCTGATGGACCCGCTGGAATACGTCCGTATGGCCGACCAGGAGACGATGTTCCTCGCCTACGTGGAGAACCGCGAGGCGGTGGCCAACATTGAAGAGATCGTGACGGTGCCGAACATCGACCTCCTGTTCCTCGGCCCCGCCGATCTCTCGGCCTCCTACGGCTATCCGGCGCAGACGGCACACCCCGAGGTGCAGCAGGCCATCGCGCGGGTGTTGCAGGTCGCCGCTGTGGCGGGGATCCCCGTGGGTACAGTCGCTGCGGACGCCGCCTCGGCCCGTGTGCTCCTCGATCGCGGCGTGCGGTTCCTCGCCATCAGCTCGGACCTGCAGATGATCGGCCGCTGGGGCAGCGAAACGCTCAGGGCGTTGCGCGCCTAGCACTATTGGGGGAGTGTGGATGAACTCGTACGAGCGCGTGATGTGTTGCCTGAACCATGAGCCCGCCGATCGCCTGCCGGTGGACGGCAGCTTCCACCCGGAAGTGTGGCGCATGCTCGAGGAGCACCTGGGCACTACGGATCGCAACGCGATCCAGGAGGCGTTAGGGATCGACTTTCGCCAGGCTGGCATGGGCGTCGCCGAAACCTTCAAGGCCCGGGCCACCCACACGCGCCACGGTTGGCGCATCGCGCACCCGGACGGCACGGTAGAGGATGAGTGGGGCGTGCGGGTGCGGTTCGACCGCCAGGAGCGCTACTACCGCTTCGTCTACCAGCCGCTGGCCGTGGTCCCGCTCGAGGACTATACCTTCCCTGACCTGGACGCGCCGGGGCGCTTCGCCCCTCCCGCCGCGGGACAGCGCAGTCCCTACGCACGCATCTGCGGCATCAGCAACCTGTTCAAGGGCTGCTGGCACCTCCGCGGGCTGGACCAGTGGATGATGGACCTGCTGGCCGACGTCGACTATGCCGAAGCCCTCCTGGACCGCATGCTGGCCTGGAACCTGGAGCTCGTCCGGCGCCTGGCGGCCCAAGGGCTGGATATCCTGGGCCTGGTTGGCGACATCTCTATGCAGCAGGGGATGATGATCTCCCCGGCCACCTGGCGCCGGCTCTTCAAGCGGCGCGAGGCGCTGGTCGTCGCCGAGGCCCATCGCCTGGGGATTCGCCACGTCTACTTTCACTCCGACGGCAACCCGTCGGCCATCCTCGACGACCTCGTCGAGATCGGGATCACCATGCTGGACCCCGTCCAGCCCGAGTCGGTCGACCCGGCGGAGCTACGGCGCCGCTACGGGCGCCGCCTCACGCTGCACGGCACCATCTCGGCGCAGCACACCCTCCCCTTCGGCACGCCCGAGGAGGTCCGCGCCGAGGTTTTGGAGCGGATCCGCACCTGCGGGTATGATGGCGGCCTGGTCATCGCGCCGAACAATGTTGTCCAGCCGGACGTCCCGCTGGAGAACCTCCTGACCATGTATGCCACCGTGCGCGAGGTCGGCGCGCCGGCCTTTGCACGCGTCTGAACACGTTACCGAAAGGAACCTCTCGCATGACCCCAACGTCGTCCGAAACCCCCACCACCTATCGCGTCAGCGCCGCGGAACTCGCCCGCGTGGCGGCCGCCTGCCTGGAGGGCGCCGGGCTTTCTCCCCAGCACGCCGCCCTGGTAACCGAGGGGCTGGTGGAGGCCGAACTCCGCGGCCAGGGCAGCCACGGCGTCTCGCGGCTGCTGGATATCTACATCCAGCGCCTCAGCGCCCGCGCCACCAACCCGCAGCCGGATATCCAGATCGTCGCGCGCCACGGCGGCACCGCCGTGGTCGACGGTGACAACGGCCCCGGCCAGGTGGTGGGGCGCTTTGCCATGGACCTAGCCATTGAGCTCGCCCGGGAACACGGCCTCGGCGCCGTGGCCGCGCGGCACTCCAACCACTACGGGGCGGCGGCCTACTACCTGAACGCCGCGGCGGAAAAGGGCCTTATCGGCATCAGCACCACCAACGCGCCGCCCAACATGCCCCCCTGGGGCGGGCGGAAGCCCTACCTGGGCACCAACCCCCTGGCCATCGCCGTCCCCGCCGGCAAGTACGGCGCCATCCTGCTCGACATGGCCACCAGCGTGGTGGCCAAGGGCAAGATCCAGCTGATGGCCAAGGAGGGGCAGACGACCATGCCCCCCGGTTGGGCGCTCGACGCCGAGGGGCGCGACACGCAGAGCATCGACGCGGCCCTCCAGGGCGGCATGATGCTCCCCGTGGGCGGGCCGAAGGGCTACGGCCTGGCCGTCATGGTCGAGATCCTGAGCGCCATGCTCTCGGGGGCGGATTTCGGCCCGCACCTGGGCAACATGTACACCCAGTTCGATCGGCCACAGAACATCGGGCACTTTTTCGCGGCGATCGACGTCTCCGGCTTTCTGCCGATGGAGGCCTTTACGGCGCGCATCGAGGGGTTCATCGAGGAGCTCCGCGCCGTCCCCCGGCGCGAGGGAGTGGCAGCGATTCTCATGCCCGGCGAGATCGAGGCGCGCTGTGCGGAGCGCTACCGCCGCGAGGGCGTCCCCATCGAGGCCCCCGTCCTGGCGGAGATCTCTCGCCTCGCCGAGCGCTTTGGAGTACGCCCCCCACAACCGCTGGCAGAGTAGCCTCCTGAACGTCTGCCCTTCACTCACGGAGGCCGCCCCATGGGGCGGCCTCCGTGGTTCCCCGCCGCAGCGGCGGTTGGCACGGCTGTGCCCGCGGCGCTAGAATGTCCCCCGCACGTTGGCGTCCACCGCGACACCCGGGAGAGGAGCACGCATGACCCCCATCCGCGTCACGATCGGTCTGTTGCCATCCCGCAGGGCGGCCCACACCGCCTGGACGGAGCGAATGCGCGCCGACAGCCTCGCGCTGCTCGGGCGCCTGCCCGGCGTCACCGCCGTGGCGCCCGCCGTCTCAAAGGACGGCGCCGTAGACAGGCTCTCCGGCGCTACCCCCCACGGCACGGTGAACACCCTCGACGAGGCCGAGGCCGTGGCGGCCTACTTCCGCCAGGAAGGGGTGGATGCCCTGGTGATCTGCCCGCTCGACTTTGGCGACGAGCGCTCCGCCGTCAAGGTGGCCGAGTTGCTTCGCGTGCCGGTGCTCCTGTTCGCCACCAAGGAGCCCCCCGCCCTCCAGGATGCCAGCATGGCCCGCGTCTCTGATTCCTACTGTGGGACGCTGTCCATCTCCGCCGGCCTGACGCGCCGCCGCCTGCCCTTCCGCTTTGCCGGCGTCTACCTCCCCAGCGACCCGGAGATGCTCGCCGAGGCAGAGACCTTTGTGCGCGCCGTCGGCGTGGTGCGCGCCCTGCGCGGCGCACGCATCGGGCAGGTGGGCGTCCGCCCGGTGACGTTCGAGACCGTGGCCTACGACGAGGTCGCCATGGCCACGGCCTTTGGCATGAACGTGATCCCCTGCAACCTGGCCGACGTCGTCGATGCCGCCGAGGCGATCGCCGACGACGATCCCGCCGTCGTCGACCTGGTGGCCGGCATCCGTGCCTCGGTGGCCGAGGTGACCGTCCCAGCCTCGCACCTCGTGCGGGCCGCCAAGTTCGAGCTGGCCCTGGTCGCCTTCTGGGAGCGCCACGGCCTCTCGGCCCTGGCCGCGCAGTGCTGGCCCTCCATCCAGCGGATGATGGGCATTTCCCTCTGCGCGGTCTATGGGCGCATGACGGCGCGCCACATGCTCACCGCCTGCGAGGTAGACGTGCTCGGCGCCGTGGCCATGTTGGCCAACTATGGCGCCGCCCTGGGCGAGGGGCTGCCCCACTTTGTAGACTGGACCATCCAGCACCGCGAGAACCCCAACTGGCTGCTGGCCTGGCACTGTGGCAACGCCCCCACCTGCCTGGCCGCCGACCCGGCGCGCACCGCGCTGCGCTCCCGGCGCGATATGGCCGGCGCCCTGCCGATCCCCGCGGAAGACACCATGGCCGGGCTGTACCAGTTCCAGCTTCGTGCCGGCGCCGTGACCTTCTGCCGCCTGGCGGAGTACAACGGCGAGTGGAAGATGCTCATCGCCGCGGGGCGCATCGTGCCCTCGGATGAGACGCTGGCCGGCACCTGGGCCTGGGTTGAGGTCCGCGATCATGCCCGCCTCTACCGTACCCTCGTCGAGGAGGGCTTTATCCATCACGCCAGTATGATCCACGGGGACCAGACGCGTGCCCTTGAGGAGGCCTGCCGATTCCTCGGCATCCGTCCCGTGGTTGTGGAGTAGCGATCTTGAGCGACGGAAAGATAGACATTGTGGGCGTGGGCCTGGCCACGCTGGACGTGCTCGTGCGTGTCAGGGAACTCCCCACCTGGGAGACGATGGGCTCCATGAGTGGCTTTGCCCTCGACGGTGGCGGGCCGGTGGGCACCGGCCTCGTCGCCGCCGCGCGGCTGGGAGCCCGGGCCGGCTACGTCGGCACGGCCGGCACCGACCGCACCGCCGAGCTCAAGATGGAGTTCCTGACGCGTGAGGGCCTGGACGTGTCGCACGTGGTGCGCCGCCCGGGCCCGGAGGGCAACGTCATCCTCGTCTGCGTCGACGAGGAGACCGGCGAACGCACCTTCACCGGCCTTCGTGACCGGCACCGCACCCCCCTAGCGCCCGAGGAGCTGGATCGCGACTACCTCACCCAGGCCGAGTTCCTGCACCTCGACGGCCACCATCCCGACGCCGCCCTGCAGGCAGCCCGCTGGATGCACGCGGCCGGCAAGCAGGTGATGCTCGACGGCGCCCGCATGACCGGCACCATGGGCCGCACCGCCGATTACTACCGGCGCCTGGTGGCCGAGACCGACATCCTCATCTGCGGGTCGGGCTTTGTGCCGGCGCTCACCGGCCGCACCGATATCTGGGAGGCAGGGCGTGCCGCCCTGGACCTGGGGCCGCGCATCGTCGTCCAGACGGAGGGCGCCGAGGGGGCCTACACCGTCAGCCGCGAGGGGATCCTCCACACGCCGGCCTTTGCGGTCGACGTGGTCGACACCACCGGCGCCGGGGACGTCTTCCACGGGGCCTACCTGGTCGGGCTGCTGCACGGCTGGGAACTGGCCGAGGTGGCGCTCTTTGCCAGTGCCGTCTCGGCGCTCAAGTGCATGCATCTGGGCGGGCGGGCCGGCATCCCCACCTATGCGGAGACGCTGGCATTTCTCGCCGAGCGGGATATTCCGCTCGGCTGATCGGAGGGCACTCCCATGGCACTCGTATCGATTGTCCCGCTCCTGCGAGAGGCTCAGGCCGGCCGCTACGCGCTGCCCCTCTTTCTGACGCCAGAGATGCTGGCCGCCGAGGGGACCGTGGCCGCCCTCGAGGACCTGCGCGCCCCGGCGGCCGTGGGCGTCTACGCCGCCTGGATCGAGCGCCCCGACGCCCGGGCCTTTAGCGCCTTCCTCAGGGCCCTGGCCGAGGAGGCCAGCGTGCCCATCGCCCTGATGCTCGACCATGGCGCCAACCTGGAGCAGTGCATCCGCGCCATTCGCTACGGCTATACCGACGTGATGTACGATGGCTCGGCCCTGCCGCTCGCCGAAAACATCGCCACGACGCGGACCATCGTCCAGGCCGCCCACGCTGTGGGCGTCGGCGTCGAGGCGGAGCTCGGGCACGTCGGCTCTGGCAGCGACTATGCCGCCTATGGCGCCCAGCGCGCCGGGTTCACCGAGCCGGGCACCGTGGCCCCCTTTGTCGAGGCTACCGGCGTCGACGTCCTGGCCGTGGCCTTTGGCTCGGCACACGGCGTCTATCAGGGGGAACCGCGGCTGGACCTGGCCCTTCTCGGCCAACTGCGTGCCGCGACCGGCATCCCCCTGGCCATGCACGGCGGGTCGGGCCTTTCGCGCGAGCAGTTCCAGGGGGCCATTGCCACGGGGATCAGCAAGATCAACGTGTTCACCGAGCTGGGGCTCACCGCGGGCCAGCGCCTGTGCGCCCACGCGGCGGGCGGCCAGGCCTCCTACTTTTCCTTCCAGGACGTCGTGCGAGGCACCTTCCGCGAACGGTGCGCCGACTATCTGACGATGTTCGGCGCCGCGGGGCAGGCGGCCGCCGCGCCGGAAGGAGCCTCGTGAGCATCGCTGCAGCCCCCTTCCTGAGCGGCCTGCCCGAGCCGGCGGAGCGCAACATGGCCGTGCGGGTGATGCCGGCCGGCGAACGCGCCCTGCGCCAGGGGCACCCCTGGCTCTTTGAGCGCGCCATCCGCAGCCAGTCGTACCAGGGCAGGCCGGGGGACCTGGCGGTGGCCTTTGACGCCAAGGGCCGCTTTCTGGCCGCGGGGCTGTACGATCCGCGTTCGCCCATTCGCGTCAAGGTGCTGCAGCACGGCACGCCGGCCCGCATCGACGAGCAGTGGTTCCTCGGCCGGTTCGCGGCCGCCGCCTCGCTCCGCGCACCCCTGGCCCACACCGACACCACCGGCTACCGCCTGGTGCACGGGGAGAACGACGGCCTTCCGGGCCTGGTGGCCGATCGCTACGACCGTACCCTGGTGCTCAAGCTCTACACGCCCGCCTGGATCCCCCACCTGCGCCGTCTGCTGCCCGCGCTGGAAGCCGTCCAGCCCTTCGAGCGCCTCGTGCTGCGGCTGGGCCGCTCGCTGGAGGCCTACCCCGAGGACCTCTACGGCCTGGCCGACGGCCAGGTGCTGTGGGGGCCGGAGCCCGACGGGCCGGTGGCCTTTACCGAGAACGGCCTCCACCTGGAGGCCAACGTCCTCCTGGGGCAAAAGACCGGCTTTTTCTTCGACCAGCGCGAGAACCGCGCCCGGGTGGAGCAGTTGGCCGAGGGGCAGAGCACGCTGAACGTTTTTTCCTACACCGGCGGGTTCTCGCTCTATGCAGCGCGGGGCGGCGCCCCGACGGTGCTCAGCACCGACCTCAGCATCCCGGCGCTGGAGGCGGCCGAGCGCCACTTTCGCCTGAACCTCGGCCACCCGCGGATCGCCGCCGCCCAGCACACCACGCTGGCCGGCGACGCCTTTGCCATTCTGGAGGAGCTCTCCTCCGCCGGGCGCCGGTTCGGCCTGGTGATCGTCGACCCGCCCTCCTTTGCCCAGAGCCAGGCGCAGATCCCCGGGGCGCTGGCGGCCTACGCGCGGCTGGCGACGCTGGGGCTGGGGGTGCTGGCGCCGGAGGGGACGCTGGTGATGTCTTCCTGCTCCAGCCGGGTCAGCGCGGAGGCCTTTTTCACCTGCGTGTTGGGCGCCGCCGCCGGGGCGGGGCGCGCGCTGCGCGAGATCGCGCGCACCGGGCACCCCCTCGATCACCCCATCGGCTTCCCCGAGGGCGCCTACCTCAAGTGCCTGTACGCCACGGGCTAGGCCGGCGGCCACCGGCCTGCCCACAGCCCCTAGGGGCGCAGGCCAAAGGCCACGAAAGTGTAGGCGTCCGTCCACGGGCGCCAGCCCCACACGTTCTCCTCCTTGTAGAAGGTGGACGGGTAGGTCGTCCAGCTCTCCCCCTCCAGCAGGTGGTGCGGGCCCAGCAGGTTGCGCAGGCTGCCGGTGATCTCCAGGGTCAGGGTGTTCTCCCCGGCGCGCAGCAACCCCTCCAGATCGGCCCAGTAGGGTCGCCAGAACCATTGGCCAGCCCACTGGCCGTTGACCGTTAGCGCCACCGAGTTGGCCATCTTGTCCGACAGGGTCAGGCAGCGCCCGGCCGCCTCCTCAGCGCCCAGCGTGAGGGTCCGGCTCAGGCGCACGCTCCCGCTATAAAAGGGCAGGCCCTGGGGCGTCAGGTCGCCGAGCGCCACCACCTCCGGCAGGGGCGCGATGACGAACGGCCCCTCATAGCGCGCCGCGCCGCGGGGCAACGGCTCCCAGGTTCCCGGGGTGTGCACGGCAAAGGGGCCGATCAGGTAGACGGCCTCGATCTCCGCATCGAAGGTCAGCTTGTTCTTCTCCGCCTCGAACACGCGCGCCCGGCGCAGCGCCTCGTATACCTCGGGGGGCTGGCGGAAGGTCGTGGTCAGGGTCAGGCGGTTGCTGCCGGGCCGCAGCAGGCCGTCGATCGGCACCTTGCGGAAAGACGTGTCGCGGTAGTAGCCCGCCTCCGCAAGGGGCACGGGCTGCCCGTTGACCTCCAGCCGGAAGCATTCCGGCCGCTCGAGCACCAGGCAGGTGCCCTGGCCGGGCGTAAAGCCGGGGGCCACCTCCACGCGGTATTCCATGCGGATCTCCACCGGCCGTTCGAGCTCCAGCGCGCGCGGCTGGATGACGCTCACGTGCTCGCGCTCCGCCTGCAGGGCACCGTCGAACCAGAAGGCGCAATGGTCTAGCGTCAGCGCGTTGGGGTCGAGGAGTTCGAGCCTCCACTCCCCACCCAGGTCCTCCGGCGCCAGCGGCACGCGCTCGGTCGCGGCCGGGCTCGTGAGCAGGTCGGCAAAGGCCTCCGCGCTATCGCTGACCAGGAGCGCCAGCGATCCGCCCTGGGGCAACTCGTACGTGAAGGTGATCTTGTCGCCGTCGCGCCGAGCGGGCAGCCGCCCGAGAGCGCCGTCCTCGATGGACAGCCGGGCCGCCGCGGCCCCAGGCAGGCGCACTGAGGCCTGATAGCCGGCCTCGACCGACTGGTTGGCCAGGAAGTAGAAGCGCAGGTCGCTGCCGGCCAGGCTGGCGGGCAGCGTGCGCCAGGTCGCGGCGATGTCGGCGATCTCGCGGCCGTCCGCGCCGGCCACCGAGATGGGGCGCGCGCCCGGCGGCAGGGCGGTGGGCAGGGCGGCGGCGTCTGCGACGCGGCGCCCCCGGCCAAGCAGGCGCGCCAGTTCGCCCGAGGGCTCCCCCTCCAGCAGGGAGGGCTGCCGGCCGACCCACAGGAGGGTGCCCCCGCCCGCGACGAATGCATCCAGAAGCGCCACCGTGCTGGAGGCCAACGTGTCGCAAGGCGGCACCACCACGACGCTGTAGGCCTGCTCACCGACGCGCAGACGGGCGCCTTCCGCCCGCCCGTAGCGCCGCAGGATGCGCTCGTCCCCATAGTGCAGGGGTACGTGGGCGCCCTCCAGGGCGGCCGTCACGGCGAGGAAATCGTCATTCAGGGCGGCCATCCCCTCGCTGGCGTCGGCGTCGTAACAAAGCCAGGCCGACGACTGCGGGTGCAGCATCAGGACGTCAAAGGCCACGCGCCCCTCGGCGAGGAGCATGCCCACCCGAGAGACGGCATCGTTCAGGGCGCGATAGTCGGGCCACCAGGGCTGCTGGATGAACAGCGAGGGAGGCCAGTCACGCTTGCGGATGCCGCGCAGCGAGTAGCCCTGCAGATGCTGGCACAACGTGGTGACGCCGCGGACCATCTGCCACTCGAGCATCCACTTGAGCTCTTCAAAGGTCACGTTCCAGCCGCAACCGGCGAACGACTCGCTCAGGATCCGCGGCTTGCCCAGCTGATGCGCCACCGAGGCCACCTGTAGCGGCGTGTTGGCCGGCTCGATGTGGCGGGTGAGCCAGTCCATGCCCGGCATGTGCAGGAACTCGTAATGGGGCATGACGGCGCCGCTGGCGCTGGCCTGCGTGGCAAGGCGCTCCTCAAAGACCATGTGCCCGGTGAGCAGGGCACCGTGCGCCTCGCACCAGTCGTACAGCTGCTTCATGTAGCCGGTGACAACGAGCTCCTGCGTCAGGTGCCAGAAGCGGTAGCGGGCGCGCTGGTAGCCCGGCAGCGGCTCAAAGAGGAGTGGCAGCACGTCGAGCAGCTCCTCCCCATACGTCTGGCGATAGCGCCCGGGCAGCACCAGCGACCAGGGGATGCCGCTGCGCGCCATCTGCGGCTCATCGGTGAAAAAGCCAGGCAGCGGCCCGCCGAGCGCGTCGGCGTAGCGGGCGGCATAGGGCGCATAGATCTCCTCGAGGAACAGACGGGTCACCTCGGGGTCCATCACGTCGACATAATAGGGATTCACGTCATAGTAGTAGCGCCATAGACGTCCGTCGGGGGAGCGGTGATGGGCCAGGGTGCGCCCGTCCGCGTCCTCCGGCGCGGCCTCCGCGCAAACGACCTCGCGGCGCAAATGCTTTTGCTGGTAGCGCTCCCCGCGCCCGTTGACCCGCCCGTCCGCAAAGCCGCTCGGCCAGCCGTTCTCGTCGTAGGCCCAGGCATCCATGCCCCTCTGGCGGGCCTCTTCGATGCCGGCGGAGATGTTGGCGAACCACTCCTCGCCCATGTAGGGGGTCTGCAGGCCGCCGCGGGCGTGCATGAAGTAGCCGCCCAGCCCGGCCGCGTCCATCTCGGCGATCTGGCGGCGGGTCTCGGAGACGTCCAGACGCTCGTTCCACGACCAGAACGGGATGGGACGGTAGTGCTTGGGCGGATCCTGAAGCATCCGCAGAAAGTCCTCTCTCATAGCTCTCCTCCTTGGCCCTGGCGCGGGGCCGTTCGTCGCGCCGCGCCGCTATCATAATCCCCGTCGGCCGAAGGGCTGTCAAGAAGGGGCCCGCGATGCGGCCGGCGCTATCGTCGCTTGTCGCCGCGTCGGAACATGGTATGATCGAGTTGGCTCGGCCATACCCTTGTGCATTCTTCCCTGGCGGCCGAGTGGTCCGCCCCGGCTCCGAACAAGGAGGCGCCATGCGCAGGCTCGCCACGCACGCCGCCAGCATCCTCGGGCGCGCCCTTCTGGCCACCGTCCTGGTGGTCGGGCTGGCCGGCTGTGCCCCGCTCCTCGCCGAACTCGCCAGCGAGTCGCTCACGGCCCCCGCAGGGGTCACCCCGCCGCCTACCCGAGTGCCGGCGGCGCCGCGTCCTCGCGAGGGCGGGGCCCTTTCGGCCGCCGAGGTCTTTGCGCGCGTGGCGCCGGGCATCGCCTTCATCGACACGCCCACCGGCACCGGCAGCGGCATCCTGCTCGAGAGCGGCCACGTCCTCACCAACGCCCATGTGGTGTGGCCGTTTGACGAGGCGCGTGTCGTCCTGCCCGACGGCAGCGCCTGGGACGCGGCTCCTGTCGCAGCCTGGGACTTGTTCGTCGACCTGGCCCTGCTGGGCCCGCTGGAGGCCGCCGCCCCCGCCCTGGCCCTCAGCCCCGGCGAGGACCTCGGCGTGGCCAGCACCGTCTACCTGGTGGGGTACCCCGGCGAGGTGGAAGCGTTTCCGCAGCCGGCCATCTCAGGGGGGCTCATCTCCAGGTACCGGCAATGGCAGGGGATGGGCATCACCTATCTGCAGGTCGCCGCCACCATCACCGGCGGCCAGAGCGGCGGAGCGCTGGTCTCGGAGAACGGCGACGTCATCGGCGTATCTGGCTTCTTGTTCGCCAACACCTACGGGCTGATCGCCTCGTCCGAGGACCTGGCGCCGCACGTCACCAGGCTCGTCGATGAGAGCCGGGCGAACCTGGGGCGCACGGGGTGGTTTCCGCGGGGCGCGGGTTCCAGGCGCCACAATCTCACGCTCGACAACCTGTGGGACACGCGCATGTTCCTGATCCAGGAGCCGCCGGGCAGTACGATCCGGTTTGAGGTGGAGAGCGACAACGACGTCTACGTCGAGGTGCTGGACGCCTACGGCGACTCGCTCACTCTCGTCGATGACACGTACTCGGGCTATGAGGAGGGAGAGCTGACCCTCGAAACGCCGGGGCCTCACTTCCTGGTGATCGCCCAGTCAGATGAGGCCAGGGGGCGCTTCCGCCTGCAGACCAACCATCCCGTGCTGCCCTATCAGGATGCAGAGGACGGCCGCGTTTTGGCCGTCGGAGAGACCATCTCCGGCACTATCGATTACCCCATGGACTTTGACTACTACCTCCTTGACCTACAAGAGGGGCAGACGGTGGAGATCGTCGTGGACTCGGTTATGATCGACCCCTACCTGCGCGTGGACTTTTGGGGCGCCAGCGGCGAGGAGTACGCCTCCGACGACGACTCTGGGGGCGGCCTGTTCGGCGAGAACTCCCGGCTGATCTACACGGCCCCGCGCGATGACACGTATTTCGTGCTGGTTGAGGACGCACTGCAAGAGTACGGCGGGTACCTTCTCACCGTGGCAGAGCCAACGCCCTGATGGCGACTACAAGGGGAGCATGAGCATGACGAAGCACGACCTGAAGAGCGAGTCTATCCGCATCGGCACCCTGGTGCAGGGGCGGGATGGCCGCGGAGTGGCCGACTATATCCGGCAGATCCTCCCCTACGGCTTTGAGAGCCTCAGCCTGTTCTTCTGGCAGACGGCGGCCGGCGTCGATTGGCCGCGCCTCGCCGCGGAGGTGCGCGACGCCCTGGGAGACAGCGGGGTGGTCATCTCCTCGCTGGGCCTGTTCGGCAACCCGCTTGTCCGCGACGATGCGGTGCGCTACCTCGAGGAGTGCATAGACCACGCCCCCGCCTTTGGCTGCGACCTCGTCGCGGGGTTTACCGGGCGCCTGCCTGACGTGCCCCTTGACCAGAGCCTGCCCCGCTTCCGCGAGGTCTGGGGCCCGCTGGCGCAGCGCGCCGCGGATCTCGGCGTCCGCATCGCCTTTGAGAACTGCCCCATGGGCGGCAGCTGGCAGCGCGGCGACCACAACATCGCCCACTCGCCGGACGCCTGGGAGCGGATGTTCAACGAGCTGCCGATGGACAACCTCGGCCTGCAGTGGGAGCCCTGCCACCAGATGACGCAGCTCATCGACCCGCTGCCGCAGCTGAAAAAGTGGGTGCACAAGATCCTCAACGTGCACGGCAAGGATGCCTCCATCCACTGGGACGTCATCCGCGAGCACGGCATCAACGGGCCGGTGCCCTGGGTGTTCCATCGCACGCCCGGCTTTGGCGACAGCAACTGGACGGACATCATCAGCGTCCTGCGCGCCAACAACTACACCGGCAGTATCGACATCGAGGGCTGGCACGACCCCGTCTACCGCGGCGACCTGGAGATGACCGGGCAGGTGTACGGCCTGAACTATCTGAAGCGCTGCCGTGGCGGCAACTTTGTGCCGAACCCGATAGTGTAGCGCGGCGAAGCGGGTCAAAAGGGTGCGGCGGCTCCCGTCTCCCTGGCCGGGGGGGGCGGGAGCCGCCCTTTCGCGCCGCGGGGGCCGTACAGGCTCAGGCGCGGTCGTCCGCAACCACCAGGATCTTGATAAAGTTGGTGGGGCCGCCCTGGACGATCGGGTGCCCCCCGGTGACCACCACCGTGTCCCCCACGTTGGCATACCCGCGATCGATCAGGATGTACTGGACCTGCCGGTAATAGTCCTCCTCGCTGTTCACAAAGGCCGTGCGGATCGGCTGCACCCCCCACAAGAGGCTCAGGCGCTGGTACGTCTCCGCCGCGGGCGTGAAGGCCAGGATCGGCGCCGCGGGCCGATAGTGAGACACCAACCGCGCGCTGCTGCCGGTACGGGTGACCACGCAGAGGGCGCGGACGGGGAGCGCCCGCCCGATGGCGCCAACCGCCGCCCCGACGGCCTGCGGGATGGAACGCGCCTGGGCGAACTGCTCGTCGGTGGGCGGCCGCAGCTCCCGATCGCGGGCCGCGCAGGCCTCGATGTCGGCCGCGATGCGGGCCATGAACTCGACGGCGCGCAGCGGATAGCGGCCGATAGCCGTCTCACCGCTGAGCATGACGGCGTCGCTGCCGTCCAGGATGGCGTTGGCCACGTCGCTCACCTCAGCCCGCGTGGGCTGCGGGGAGGTGATCATCGACTCGAGCATCTGCGTGGCGGTGATCACCGGGATCGCCGCGCGGTTGGCGGCGCGGATGATCGACTTTTGGGCGGCGGGCACCCGCTCCGGCGGCATCTCCACGCCGAGGTCCCCGCGGGCCACCATGACGCCGTCGGAGACGGCCAGGATGCCGTCCAGATGGTCGAGCGCCTCCGGCTTTTCCAGCTTGCTGATCACCGGGGTGTTGGCCCCCAGGCTGGCAATCAGATCCTTGAGGCTGACCACATCGGAGGGCTGGCGCACGAACGACAGGGCGACGTAATCCACGCCCTGAGACAACCCGAAGCGCAGGTCCTCGGCGTCCTTGGGGGTGAGCGACGAGGCGGACACCTGCACGCCGGGCAGGTTGATCCCCTGATGGGCGCGCAGGGTGCCGCCGTAGACCACCTCGCAGGCGACCTCCGAGCCAGATGCCTCTAGGACCCGCAGCTCGATCAGCCCGTCAGAGACGAGGACCCGGTCGCCGGCGTGTACGTCGTGCGGCAGAGCCTCGTACGTGGTGCTGACCCGTTCGGCGGTGCCTTCGACGGGGGCGGTGGTGATCGTGATCCGCTGGCCGGTGCGCAGCTCGACGGGCTGGTCACCAACGAGGGGGCCGGTGCGAATCTTGGGGCCCTGTAGGTCCATGAGGATGCCCACCGAGCGGCAGGCCCGGGCCGCTTCGGCGCGCACCATTGCCACACGGCGGGCGTGCTCGGCGTGCGTGCCGTGCGAGAAGTTGAGGCGGGCCACGTCCATGCCCGCCCCGATCAGGGCCCGCAGCGCCTCGGGCGTGTCGGTCGCGGGCCCCAGGGTGGCCACGATCTTGGTACGGCGCGAAGGGTATGCGTTCATCTTCCCCCATCCTGCGGCGCCCTGCGCCGTGAGATTGTGTGCAGGGCCGCGTATGGCCTACTATGTGAGGGGCTGCCGGCCCCACGTGCCCGTGGCGCTCTGGCGCCCTGATCTCATCCCTATCGGAGGACGCGTAGGCTCATGCCCCACCTGCCCCGCTACACCGTTCGCACCAGCGCCAGGGCCAGGCGTGTGTCACTGCGCGTGTCTCCCTCCGGCCAGGTAGAGGTCGTCGCCCCGCCGGGCGTGGATGCCGGCCGGATCGACGCACTGGTCCGCGACCACGCCGCCTGGATCGAGAAGCAGAGAGCCCGCCTGGCCAAGCAGCGCGCGCTGGACGAAGCCGAGCCCCTCTTGCCCCGCGAGATTGCCCTGCGGGCCATCGGTGAGACCTGGCGCGTCGAGTACCATCGTGCCGACAGCGACAGGGTAACCCTCTCCGCGCTCCCAAACCACTGTCTCAGGATCGCGGGCGCCAGCGATAACGTGGCCCTCTGCCAACGGGCGCTGCGGCGCTGGCTGGCGGAGGTGGCACGAGAGCGCCTGGTACCCGGGCTGGCGCGCCTTTCACACCGCACCGGGCTACGCTACGCGCGCGTGACCATCCGCGGGCAAAAGACGCGCTGGGGCAGCTGCTCCTCGCGCGGGACCATCAGCCTGAACTACAAGTTGCTGTTCCTACCGCCCGCCTTGGTGCGTCACGTCCTGCTGCACGAGCTCTGCCACACCCGCGAGATGAGCCATTCGCCCGTCTTCTGGGCCGGCCTGTACTCCCTGAGCCCCGACGCCGCCCGCTGCCGGGCGGATCTGCGCTCGGCCTGGCGCTACCTGCCCCGCTGGGTGCAGGCGGAGTCGGGCGGGCCCGGCTCGGACGCCTGACCACTGGGCCATTATGGTCCATCGCCTCTTCACGCTCAAGGCCGCGGCCCCGGCAGCGCGCGAGTGCGGCCGCGCCGTCGTTCTGGTAGAATAGAACTCAGGTGTACTGCCCCCTGGGCGCCAGGGCGCCCCGCCGGTGGGCTATCGGGCAAGGAGCAACACATGGACACCCTGAACACGATCCTCGAACGCCGCAGCATCCGCAAGTATCTTCCGCAGCCCATTCCGGCGGAAGACATGAAAAAGATCCTGGAGTCGTGCCGGCAGGCCCCTTCGGCAGCCAACCGGCAGCCGTGGCACTTTGTGATCGTCGGTGATCCGGAGCGCAAGAAGCGCCTGGCCCAGGCCTGCCGCGGGCAGACCTGGATGGCCGACGCCGCCTATATCATCGTGGCCGTTGGCCTCCCCGAGGTCAGCGAAAAGTGGTACCGCGTGGACGTCTCGATCGCCATGGAGCATATGGTGCTCGCCGCGCACTCACTCGGCTACGGCACCTGCTGGATCGGCGCCTTCACGCCCGAGGAGGTCAAGGCCGTCTGCGCCCTGCCCACTACGGCGGAGGTCGTGGCCTGCGCCCCCCTGGGTGTACCCGATGCCTCTCCCGCGGCACGCCCGCGCAAAGAGTGGGACGAGGTGTTCTCTGGCGAGGTCTTTGGCGAGGGCCTGAAGCTTTAGGTCGTGAGCAGGGTCGGGCCGGGGTTCCGCGGCCCGGCCCTTCCGAACAGTTGCCCCAGATAGGAGCAAAACATGCCCGCGATCACCCGGATCGTCAAGAGAACCGGAGCCGTCGTTCCCTTCAGCCGCGAGCGGATCACCAACGCCATCTACCGGGCCGCTGTGGCCGTCGGCGGGCGTGACCGTTCCATCGCCGAAGGACTGACCGACCAGGTGATCGCCCTCCTGGAGGCCAACACCCCCGCGGGGCATATCCCCACCGTCGAGGAAATCCAGGACATCGTCGAAAAGGTCCTGATCGAGAACGGCCACGCGCGGACGGCCAAGGCCTACATCCTCTACCGTGAGGAACGGGCCAGGCGTCGCCGTGAGCAGGCCGAGCGGCTGGCGCGTTCGACCGAGATCCCCTGGCATAAGGTTTGGGAATCGTTGGACTGGGCTGTGAGCCACGGCCTGCACACGGTGCAGGGGCTCAACGAGCGCCTCGCGCGCGGCGAGTTCGCCGAGATCGTCAGGGAGAGCGATCACCGCTACTCGGACGACATCACCAGCGCCTCCGAATTCATTGCCCAGCGACAAAGCGAGCTGCGCGTCGTGATCATTGCCGGGCCGTCCTCGTCGGGCAAGACGACCACGACCATCAAGCTGCGCCACCTCCTGACCAGGCTGGGCCTGCGTCTGGTGCCGCTCACCGTCGACAACTACTTCTACGACCTCCACCTGCACCCCAAAGACGAGTTCGGCGACTATGACTATGAGACGCCCCAGGCCATCGACCTGGCCCTGGTCAACGAGCACCTGGCCCGCCTGACGAACGGCGAGGAGGTGCGCATCCCGTTCTACGATTT
>JAAZBY010000206.1 GCA_012513595.1 Chloroflexota bacterium | reverse complement strand
GGAGAACGCCCCATCGGCGAGGTGCTCCGCCTTACCCAGCACGTGCTTGGCCGGGGGATGTCGGCGGCGCTCATCACCCCCTCGACGACGGATGACTGGGTCGGGGTGCTGCCGGAAGTGCTGATGCGCGGCGTGCACACCACCGCCCTCCTCCTCGACGCGGAGAGTTTCGGCGGCAACCCCGGCGCCCGCGCCCTGGTGCGCACGCTGGCGGACGTCGGCGTCGGCGCTCACATCATTGATCGCGGCATGAAGTTGGAGCAGGCCGGCGTCCAGCCCGAACAGCGCCCCCGCCCCCGCGCGCCAAAGCGCCCGACGGAGAACACCGAGCAAGCCGCCGGCGAGCCCCGCCGGCCGCGCTCGCGCTGGATCCCGGTGGGCCAAGGACAGGAATGATGGCAACGGAGCAACGCGCGCGCGCCGATCACAGGGGCGACACCCTGCTGTTCTTCCTTTTCCTAGTGGCCTCCATGACGCTGCCCTGGAGCATCGACGCCACCAAGTGGGCCCCGCAGGGCTACCGGATGATGACTCCGGCGGCCGTCGCGGCCGTGGTGGCCCTCTTCCTGGCCCGCTCGCCGTTGCCCTCCTTCCTCGCCGGGTTCTTGGGGACCGCGCTGGGCATCGAGTTCACCCTGCAGTTCGTGGGCGGCATCCTGCCCAAGGCTGTGCTCGTCTGGCGAGATCTGCGCGAGCTCGGCGGCTGGGCCTGGGAGTTCTACCTGACCCATCGGCCGCCCGAGGCCATTGCTCCCTTTGCGCGGTCGCTGGCGCACATGACCTCACAGGGCGCCGAGATGCGGATGCACCTGGTGCGCTGGGCACAGGCGGTGCAGGCGGGCGAGGTCACCCGAGATACGACGTCTCTGCGCCTGGGCCTCGCCCTGCTCATCTGGGTCGTGGTGTTGTATGGCGGGCTGGAGCTATTCCGGCGCAGGCGTGCCTTGCTGGCCCTGCTGCCCCTTGGCGTGGCCGTCATCAGTAATGTGGCCTACACGGGCATCGGCATCACTTATGTATATCTGTACCTGACCATGGCTCTTCTGATCATGGTGTGGGCCTACATGAGCCGGCTGGAGGCGAGCTGGCAGAGGCGGGGCATCGACTTTTCCGCACACCTGCGCGGCGGCGCCATGACCACCGGGTTCTTTCTCTCCGGGGCGATCGTCCTGGCGGCCCTGCTGGCGCCCTACATACGGTACGACCGCGCCATCAACTACTTCTGGGAGGCCTACGGCCCCCACTTTGAGGATTTCTACGACCGCCTGGACCGCGCCTTTGCCGGCCGCAACCCGGTGCCCACCGCTACGCCCAACCCTCGCTCGCTCGGCGGGCACGCCGTCGTCAGCGCGCCGGTACTGGAGCGCAAGGACGTCTTTGTTGTGCGCGTCAGCGACCCGGCCCCCCTGCCTCCCGAGGAGTACGACGAGTACATGCACGAGGCCTGGCTGGAACGCGAGGCCGCCAGCCGGCTGGTCCCCAAGCGTTACTGGCGAGAGCGCACCTACGACGCCTATACCGGCCGCGGCTGGGAGAACACGACTCAGCAGGCCGACGACTGGGCCGCCGACGTGGCCTGGACCGAGGACCTGCCCGAGACGAGCGCCCCCCTGACCCAGACCTACACGATCATCGGCGACGTGGCCGGCCTGGCCTTCGCCGTGAACGAGCCGGTGCTGGTGGAGGACCACGCCTATACGGTCATCCGCCGCGACCGAAACGACTTTGTGGCCCTCACCGTGGCCGCCGAGCAGTACACGGTTGTCTCGCAGGCCCCCGACGTCACCGCACAGGACTTGCAGGAGGCCGAGAGCCCCTACCCCACCTGGATCGCCGATCGCTACCTCTCGTTGGTGAACGTTCCTGAGCGCGTCCAGCAGACGGCCCGTGACGTCGTCGCTGAGGTCGGCGCCAAGACGCGCTACCAGAAGGCCCGGGCCATCGAGGCCTACCTCCGCCAGTTCAAGTACGACCTGCAGGTGCCCTCCCTGCCCCGCAATACGGACCTGGTCGAGTACCTGCTGTTCGACACGGGCGCCGGCTTTTGCGATCACACCGCCTCCGCCATGGTGGTGATGCTGCGCGCTGTCGGCGTGGCGGCCAGGTACGCCTCGGGATATAACCAGGGCTATTATGACCACTACCGTGGGGGCTGGGTAGTGCAGGAGGTGAACGCTCACGCCTGGCCGGAGGTCTACTTCCCCGGCCACGGGTGGATCGAGTTCGAACCGACGCCCTCGCAGTCAACGTTTGTGCGGCCCGCCCGTCCCGACGCGCCCGAGGAGATCGTGCTGCCCGCACCGCCGCCCATCCCTGAGGAGGTGCAGACCCCGGCTGACGAGGAGATCACGCTGTCGCCGACCTGGGCGCTGACGGCGCTCCTGATCGTGGCCGGGGTGTACGTCATCCTGCGGCCGCCACGCTTCCTGCAGAGCAGCCGCAAGAGGGTTCCCGCCCAGGCCGTCTATGCGGCCTATAGCGGGCTGCTGCGCCAGGCGGGCTGGCTGGGGCTGGCGCCCGTCGGCGGCCAGACGACGTCCGAGTACGTCCGCTACCTCAAGGCCGAGCTGGGCAGGTGGGACCATCAGGCCGCCGGGCTCGACCAGGATATCGACATCATCGGCGGCACCTACCAGCGGCTGCGCTACTCTAGCGCTGGCGTAACCCGCGCCGAGGGAGACAGCGCCGAGCGGGCCTACGCCAGGGTGCGGCGGCCGCTCTTCCGCCTGTTCCTGGCGCGCGCGCTGCGCCGCAATCCTCTCACCTGAGGCTAGCAGCAAGCGGGCCGCCCGAGCGTCATGCTCGGGCGGCCCGCTTCTGCTTCACGCCGGGGACGAGCCGGGTCAATCGCCCGCGAACCATCTCCAGTTCCACTCGCGCGAACGCGGCGTGGCCACGGAGGCGGGCGCGTCCCCCGGCACGACCTCGTAGGCCGTGCCGTCCCACAGCACGATCACGTGCGGGCCCACCGCCAAGTACCTGCCCAGCTCGGGCGTGCTGGCCAGGAGCGCAAAGTAGCGCTCACTGCCAAAGGGGACTTTCTCGGCCGACATGGCGGCGGCCTCATAGGCGGTGTCCACCCAGGTCTCGCCGCGCAGGACGAACGACTTGGGCCCCACGGTGCGCACCAGCGCCGACTGCGGCGCCGCGGCCGCCTCGGCAGAGCGCAAGGCCTCCTCGGCGACGCTCTTTTCCACGGCAGCCTGGCCCGACACGGTCGGGGCCGCCGCCGGCCCGCCACCTCCGCCCACCCCGCCCCGTGCAGGGGGCATCAGGGCGTTCAGGGCCTGGTCAGCCAGGGCCTGGCGCCCCTCGCGCGAGAGGGCATCCTCGGTCTCATCCACCAGGAACGACGTGTACGGCGTGACGATGCCATAGCGCACGCTGAGGTCGACGATCTCGTCGATCAGTTCGCCCTCCGCCCCGTGCAGGCGGATCTGCGTGAGCAGGTGCCCGATCTTGCGCGTGGCCCACAGCCGCGGGATAAAGTCGCTCCCGCCGTCCTTCTCCAGCGAGAAATCGTTGTACACCAAGCGCTCGGTGGCTCCGTTGCGCGTGCCGCTCAGGGTGACGGTGGTGCTGCCCCCCTCACGGTAGCGGCCGACGACGACCAGCTGCCCGCCGGAAAAGATGTCGGGCAGGGGGAAGGGGAACACGTCCGACGTCCGCGCCTGCCCCATGTCCAGGTGCACGTCGGTCAGGACGGGCAGGCTGATCTTGTCGTAGAAGGAGGCCACCGCCGTTTCGATGTCCTCCTCCGGCTGCACGTAGGTAGAAGCGCCGTGGTGTTCCTCGGCGAGGGTGTCGAGGAGGATGGTGTTCACGTCATACCCCACGCCAAAGGTGAAGAGGCGCACGTCGGGGGAGGCCAGGTCGCGCACGGCCTTGAGGATCTCCTCGCTGCGCACCTCGCCCTCGGTGGCCAGCCCATCGGTGAGGAAGACGATCACCTGCGGCCGCCCGGCCTCGCTCTGCTGCAGCGTCTCGGTCAGGGCGCCATAGATGTTCGTTCCTCCCCGCGAGGTTAGCCGGTTGATGAACTCGCGCGCCTCGGCCAGGTCCGGCTGAGAGACGGGGCGCAGCCCGCCCCCCAAGGGCTCGATCGTGCTCGAGAAGGCGATGACGTTGAACCGATCCTCGGGGTTCAGGTTCTGCAGCACGTACTTGGCCGCCCCCTTGGCCTGCACGAGCTTTTGCCCGCGCATGCTGCCCGAGGTGTCGACCACAAAGAACACGTCCTTCGCTACGGCCTGCTCGTCGCTGGCCACCGTCCCCGGAGAGACGAGCAGCAAAAGTAGCCGTCTTCGGGGTCCTCGCGGTAGGAGAGCAGATCCGCCGCCACGTCCTTCTCGCTCACCGAGTAGTAGAGGCTGAAATCGGCCTCGGGCAGTACGTCCTTGCTGCTATAGACCACCCTGGCGCGCTCTTCCCCCTCGCGCGTCACGGTGACGACGTGGCTCGGCGAATAGACCGACTTGAGCGGGGCACGCGCATCGATGTCGAGCGTGATGCGCACGCTCTCCAGCGGGCGAGAGGAGAACTTTTCGGTGTTCAGCGGGTAGACGTAGCGCACCAGCCCGGCGTCGTTGGGCAACACCTGGCTGTATTCCAGTTCGACGCGTTTCTCGCCATAGGCGGGGATGGGGAACACCCGCGCCCGGAAAGCGTTCTGGCCGACGTACTCGAGCAGGGCGGGGTCCTGCCGGCGCCGCACGATGTCCTCGTAGATCTGGCGGGCTTCGTCGGCCTCCAGCACCTGCCCCTCGAGGCGCGTCCCGTCCACCCACATGGCGAACTGGGTCACGCTGGCCCCCGGCGGCAGGGGGAAGACATAGTCCCCTTCCAGGTCATAGGGCGTCTCGTTCACAAAGACCTGGTCGACGCGGGTGACGGCGACCTGCCCCTCGATGGCCACTGTGACGTGGTGATACTTGATGGCCAGGCTGCGCAGGGGCATGGTGGGCCACTCGCGGGGTGGCTCGGGGATGATGATGCCGTCTGCCAGTACGGGGGAGGCGACCAGGACCAGCACCGCGAGCATCCAGAGGGTAGTGAGCAGGGCTTTCCTCATAGTGCTCGACTCCTTTCGGCACGCGGAACGTGGACGGGTGTTCGGTTCATCTACTCTCACGACGCTCCGGCGCCCCGCCGGGTTCCGTCTGTCAGCGGGCGGCGATTGGCCACGCCGGGTGCGGATGCTATACT
>JAAZBY010000205.1 GCA_012513595.1 Chloroflexota bacterium | reverse complement strand
CTCGGGACCCCGGGGGTCTAGAAGGCGGGAACCCCTCGGCCCTCTCCGCCAGGGCTGCCGTCCTCAGACCCCCGGGGTCCCGCGCGCGGACGCGCGGAAGACCGCGAAGACGCGCGGAAGACCCCGGGGGTCGTGACGGAGTCGGCCGCCAGCACGCTCCGTGAGCCGGCTTTGACCGGCGTACCTGGTAGGGCGGGGTCTTGCCTGCCCCCCGAACGGGGGGAGCCCCGCCCGGGCGGACGCGGCGAGCCCCTCGCCCCTCGGCTAGCCAAACGCTGTCGTCCCGAGCGGAGTCTGCGGAGCAGCCAGGCCCGCCGTCCGGCCGCGGCGGAGGCGGATCGTGCCGACGCGCCGCCTAGCGCCGCGCGGCCAGCACCCAGTACCGCTTGGTGTTCACCAGCGCCTCCGCCTGGCCGAACTCGGCGGCCATCAGCCGGTCGTACGGCAGGAAGCGATTGGCCACCACCAGCAGCCGCCCCCCCGGGCGCAGGGCGCCGCGCGCCTCGCGGATAAAGCTCTCCGCCGCGGCCAGGCTGGTGGCGTGCCCGGAGTGAAACGGCGGGTTGGAGACGATCAGCGTGTACGCCCGCTCTCCCGCGGGGACGCCGTCCCCCAGGCGCACCGCACAGTTCCCCAGGCCGTTGAGCGCCACGCTGGCGCGGGCGCTCTCGGTGGCCAGCCAGTCCACGTCGACCATGGTCACCTGCCCCTGGCGGGCGCGCGTGGCCGCGTAGAGGCCGATGATGCCCGCGCCGCAGCCGACGTCGAGCACCTCATCCGTGGCCCGCACCATCCCCTCCCCAGCCAGGACGTCCAGGAGCGCCCCGCTGCCCGCGTCGAGCCCCCGCCAGGAAAAGACCCCCGGGCGGGTGCGGATGGTCAGGGTGGCCTGGCCCGCGGTGACGGGGAACTCGTGCCAGGTGCCGCGCGCCACGCCGGGCAGGGTGTACTCGGGGGGCAGCGGCTCGGGCAGGGCCTCGGGGCGGGTGTAGAGGAGGACGCGGTTGCCCCCCTTGTACCCGAGCAGGGCGCCCTCGCCAAAGAGCGCCGCGCAATCCGCCGCCACCGACTTGATCCCCTCGCGGTTGGCGCCGGCCAGGTAGAGCGACCCGCCGGGGCGCAGGGCGGCAAAGGCCTCCAGGAAGAGGAGCCGGGCCAGGTCGCGCCCTTTGGGGACGCGCAGGAGGATCACGTCCAGCTCGCTGCCGGCCTGGGCGGGCAGGCCCAGCGACAGGCGCACCCGGTCGCCCACGCCGTTGCGGGCGGCGGTGGCCTCGGCGCAACCCACGGCGACGCAGTTCGTATCGGCGGCCAGGACGGCGCCGGCCTCGCTCTCCTTGGCCAGCCAGACGGCCAGGGCGCCGTGGCCGCCCGGGTAGACGAGCACCCGCTGGCCCGCGGCCACCTCGGCATAGGCGGCCAGGAGCGCCTCGGCCTGGGTGAGGGCGTCCCACCCGGGGAACCCCGGCCGGGTGACCAGTTCGACGGGCGTGCCGCCGACGGTGGCCTGAATGGTAATGCGGTCGGCCTTGCTCATGATGTCCCTCCCTCGGGGTGGTGTCCGGAGATTATACACCGAAGGGGCCCAGGCCGCGGAACGGGGGGGGGAGGGGAGCCCCCCGCCTGGTCATCCCGAGGTCCGCCGGGGGATGGCGGCATTCGGTCCATGCCGGTCGGGGCAAGCCCCTCTGTCTGCGCGGCGCTCGGCCGGGCAAAGCGGCGGCATCCCTCGGCGGACCTCAGGACAGGCGCCGCCGCAGTCCAAAGCAGGCCCCGTCTTCTCTTCTCCGTGCCCTCGGTGCCTCGGTGGTGAATCTCCCCTCCCCCTCTTCCGCCAATAGGCGCGCGGGGCGCCTTTCGCTATAATCCCCCTATCGCGTTCCGCTCGCCCGCCTGAGGAGGCACCTATGGCCGAGTGGCATTCCCTCGATACCGACCTCGTCCTCGAGCGCCTGGGCTCCCGACGCGACGGCCTCAGCGAGGCCGAGGTCGCCGCCCGCCTCGCCGAGCACGGCCCCAACCGCCTCGTCGAGCGGCGCCGCCGCAGCCCGGTCCTCGCCTTCCTCGAGCAGTTCACCGAGGTCATGGTCATCGTCCTGATCGTCGCCGCCGTCATCTCTCTCCTGATCGGTGAGACGGTCGACGCCGTCATGATCCTGGTCATCGTCATCCTGAACGCCATCCTCGGCTTTTCACAGGAATACCGCGCCGAGCGGGCCATGGCCGCCCTGCGCCGCCTGGCCATCCCCACCGTCAAGGTCCGCCGCGGCGGCCAGGTGGTCGAGGCCGCCTCGGAGGCCCTGGTCCCCGGTGACGTCATCGTCCTCGACGCCGGCATGCGCGTGCCCGCCGATGGGCGCCTG
>JAAZBY010000204.1 GCA_012513595.1 Chloroflexota bacterium | reverse complement strand
GCATGACGCGCGGTGCGCAGGCCATCAAGCCCCTCAAGAAGCGGCTGGGCAACCTGCTCTTTTTCAGCCGCATGGTCCGTGGGGCCGCCGCCATCCACTGCCTCACCGTCGCAGAAGCCGCCGACGCCCGTGCTTGGGGCCGGCCGGTGTTCGTCGTCGGCAACGGCGTCGATCTGCCGCCAGCCGCCAGCGTCGCAACGCCGGCCGCCAAGCCGGGTCTTCGGCTCCTGTTTGTGGGCCGCCTGGATCCTCACCACAAGGGCCTGGACCTACTGATCGAAGCCTGCGCGTTGGCCTCGCACCGGCTGCGGGTCGCTCGCGCATCTATCGCCGTCCATGGCCCCAGCATCGCTGGCAGCGCCCAAGCTCTGCAGCGCCTGGCCCACGAGCGCGGCCTCGACGATCTGCTACGCGTCAAAGGGCCCGTCTACGGCGAGGACAAGGCGCGCGCCTACGCCGCCGTCGATCTCTTTCTGCACACATCGCGCTTTGAGGGCCATCCCATGGCCGTGCTGGAGGCGCTCTCCTATGGCCTGCCCTGTCTGCTCACTCCCGGCACCAACATGGCAGACGAGGTAGTGGCCGCCGGGGCCGGATGGCGCGCCGAGCCGACTCCCCAGGGCATCGCGGGTGCGCTGGTCGCGGCGGTTGAGGCTCGCCAGCACCTGGCCGCCATGGGGCAGCGCGCACGCCAGCTGGTCGCCGAGCGCTACACCTGGGGAAAGGTGGCGCGCGCACTCTGCGAGCATTACGAAACCATCATTACGTCCAGCCCTACCGGCACGGCTCACAAGTCATAGCATACAGCCATGAACATCGCCTACCTCTGCCAATACTTTTCGCCGCCCTCTGAGCCCGGCGGGTCCCGGCCGTACGAGTTCGCCCGGCGGCTCGTCCAGCGTGGTCACACGGTCCACATGGTCACCTCTATCCGGCAACCGGCTCGCAACCAACGCGGCTGGCAGGAGAGCTCGGCGGCGGGCATCCACGTCCATGCCATCCCGGTGCCCTATGGCAACGCCATGCCCTACCGCCAGCGCATCGCGGCGTTCTTGCGGTTCGCCTACCACGCCGCCCGCCGCGCGGCCCATCTCAGGCCCGACGTCGTCTTTGCCACCAGCACCCCGCTCACCATCGCCCTGCCCGGCGCCTATGCCGCCTGGCGCTGCCGCGTGCCCATGGTATTCGAGGTGCGCGACCTCTGGCCCGAGGTGCCCATCGCCCTCGGTGCGATTGGCGGCGCCCTGCCCGTGTGGGCGGCCCACCGGCTTGAGCGTTTCGCCTACCGCAACGCCGCGCGGGTGGTAGCCCTCTCGCCCACCATGCGGGAGGGCGTCGCCCGCACCGGCTACCCCGCTGACCGCATCCACGTCATTCCTAATAGCTCCGATCTGGACCGCTTCACCGTGGACGAGTCGGTGGGGCTCCAGTGGCGGCGCCAGCACCGTTGGCTCGGCGACCGGCCGCTGGTGCTCTATGCTGGCACCTTTGGCATGGTCAACGGCG
>JAAZBY010000203.1 GCA_012513595.1 Chloroflexota bacterium | reverse complement strand
CCCCTCCGCGGCCTCTGGTGCCGCAACGCCATCCGGGATCATCAGCACTTGGTTCCAGGTCGAGGTCTCCGCAAACACAGGCGCGCCACTCTCGTAAATCGCCCGCACCTCGTCGGCGTCCAGGCAGCGGCCCACGATCACCAGGTCGTCGACGAAACCGTCCAGCGACTGCGTGCCGTCGGGGATAGCGCCCACGTGCAGAGGATTGCCCGCGTTGACGTAGGGCGCCGAGAGCGCGCCACTGGCCACCACTTGGCCGTCCAGGTAGATAGTCTGTGCTGTCGCCGACCTAGTTACCACCACGTGATGATAGGCGTCATCGGCGGGCCAGATTCCAGTAGCGGAGGTCAGCTCGCTATCACCCCAGTAGGCCAACAGCGAGCCGTCCACTTGCAGCCTGGTCGTCGCGTACGTTGACGATCCGCCCACTGCATACCACAACCGCCGCGCCACACCCGCCGAGGCGCGGAACCAACCGGCGATCGTCCCCTCCACCGTCGGCAGGGCCAGCGCGTAACTCAGCCGCGCAGCTGCTCGGGTGCTCGTAGACGCGTGTGCCGTCCCCGTCCAGGAGTGTCCCGCCCCGAGGGAGCCATCGCAGTAAGGCGTGGCGCAGGGTTGCTCCTCCACCTGCACGGCGTCTACGTAGAACGTGTCCCCCACAGCACCGCCAGCCGAGAACACGCGCACCTGCACCGTGCCCGTTGATGTGGCGGTCCCGGTTACACTAGCCCGCTCCCACGAGGTGCTGCGGGCCATGACTACTGTGCCGCTGATACCACAGCCGTTGACAGCCAGGGCGCCCGCAGGTGCGCCACTGCCCAGCCGTCCATAGGCGCTGAACGTGTATGTGCGCCCCTCTGTGACAGTGACCGAGGTGTACATGCCCTCCCAGTCGCCCGTCGCCCGCCGGTCGATCTTGAGAGAGTAGCCCCCGTAGAGAGACACCTCCGCCGTGCGCCCAAATCTGTATGTCCCATACTGCGTCCAGCCCGCCGTGCCCGTCTCAAAGGACGGGTTAGGAATCAGGTTGTGCGTCTCGGGCGCCACCTGCACGGCCTTACCAAACCGGCCCGGTCGGTAGATCACCCCGCCTGTTACGGTGGCCACCTGCCCCCGGTGCCCGGTTGGGTTGCCTGTGTAGTCGGTCTCGTATGGCTCCGGGCCGTCGTAGTGGCAGATTAGCGAAGCATCCTGCACCACCGCACTCCAACGGGTGGCCACCCCCGCCCTCGCCACGTATTCGGCCGCCTCAAGGCGCGCCACCCGCGCCTGCAAGTCGCGGCTCTGCCTGATTAGCGCCCGGATCACTTCGTCACTAGTCACGGCGCACCAAACTCCGGTGTTACTGTCTCGCGGCCGTCGGCTCGCAGCTCGATTGTCACGCCCACCACCTTCCGCACGAGGCTGATATCGCCGTAGCGCGCAGTCACCAGGTCGCCCAGGTGGTAGTGCAGGCCGTAGAGACTCGCGGGTGTTTGCAGTGCCTCAAAGTTGAACGCCTGGACCCCCCGCCACTCGACCAGTCGCCGGTCGGCCAGCGCCTCAAGGGCGGCCGTGGTTGCCTCGTTGCGCGCGTCAGTGGTGCCCTCCACGTCCGCGTCGCCGGCGGTGCGCAGAACCACCTCGCGATCGGCGCCCTCGCCCTGGCCCAGGGCGGCCACCACGTTGCGCTCGTCAATCCGGTTATCGTCCAAGACGGGCCGGCCCATGTTGCCGTAGTCCAGGCCAAAAACGACCTTTGCCGATCTATCGGCGCCAAGTTGGCCCTCGTGCCAGCGGAACTCGTATGCCGCGCCGTCGCCCACCTGCACCAGGTCAAAGTCGCCCCCGCCTACCGCCGCCAGGCCCTGCAACGTCTCCAGCACGTTCGCGTAGGCGCAGTACCAGTCCAGCCGGTTGCCCCGGCCCTGATCGGGCTCCACCCCCAGGCCCGCAATGGCCCCCTCGCGCAGGCGCCCTCCCGCCAACGTCGCGGCGCTCCCGGCGTTATGCTCAACTAGCGTCTTCGCGATCGTCTCGGCCCTACTGCTCAGAAACATCGAGCGGTTGGACGTGGCCGCCGGGTACAAAACGTGCCGGGTCCCCAGTAACCAGAGGATGCCCGGCGCGTATACAGTCACGCGGTTTGTGTGCTGGTACTGCCACCGCCGGCGCAGAATCAGCCCCGTGTAGTCGCGGTGCCAGTCGATCCCAGCGTCGGCGTCCCGGCGCCAAACCTCCACAATCCCACGGTGCTCCAGCAACCCCGCCGCCTGCGCGTCTGCGCTCAGCTCAAACACCAGCAGGCCCGGCGCGTTGACCGCCCGGTGGTAGGTCAACGACTGGAACCCGCCATCGGCCTGACCGGCGAGCACTGCGAGTAGCTCACCGCT
>JAAZBY010000202.1 GCA_012513595.1 Chloroflexota bacterium | reverse complement strand
GCAGGTGGGCCGCGAACTGGAGGAGGCCGGCCAGGTGGCCGGGGCTGCGCTCTGGCAGCGCTTCCGCCGCATCATCTTTCCACTGACCAGCGCCGGCTTTGTCTCCGGCTTTCTGTTGACTTTTATCACCACCATGCGCGAGCTCTCGCTGATCATCCTGCTGGTGACGCCTTCCACGCAGGTCTTGGCCAGCCAGACGATGCGCTACACCGAGAACGGCGACGAACAAATGGCCAACGCCGTGGTCCTCATCCTGGTCACCCTGGTGCTCGTCGGCAACCTGGTGATCGGCAGGTTCCGCGGCGGCAGTCTCAGGCGAGGCCTAGGGATGTGAAGCGAGGGGATATGGCCACAGAGATCACCATCAGCCACCTCACCAAGCGGTTCGGAGACGTGGTCGCCGTCGACGACGTCAGCCTCACCATCGCGCCGGGCGCCTTCCTCACCCTGCTGGGCCCCTCGGGCTGCGGCAAGACGACACTGCTGCGCTGCGTGGCCGGCCTCGAGGAACCTGATGCCGGTGAGATCCTGATCGGCGACAAGCTGGTCTTCTCCTACGACCAGGGCATCTCCCTACCCGCCGGCAAGAGGGATCTGGGGCTCGTCTTTCAGAACTATGCCCTCTGGCCCCATATGACCGTGTACAAGAACATGACCTTCGCTCTGGAGATCCAGAAAGTGCCCAAGGCGGAAATGGAGCGCCGTGTCCAAGAATCCCTTGCCGAGGTCAAGATGGAGGGCTATGAGGGGCGCTACCCGCGCGAAATGAGCGGCGGGCAGCAGCAGCGCATCGCCCTGGCCCGCATGTTGGCCTACCGGCCGAAGGTCTTCCTGATGGACGAGCCCCTCTCCAACCTGGACGCGCGCCTGCGCATGGACATGCGCGGCGAGCTCAAGCGGCTGCATCGCCTGGCCGGCGCCACGACGATCTATGTGACCCACGACCAGGTCGAGGCCCTGACCATGTCGACGTCGATCGCCGTGATGAAGGAGGGAGTCCTGCAGCAGGTCGACGCGCCCGACGCCGTCTACCGCACCCCGGCCAACCTTTTCGTGGCGGACTTTGTGGGCAACCCCAAGATCAACCTGCTGCGGGGGCGCGTGGCCAGCGAGGGAGTCGTGGACCTCGGCCACTTTAGCGTTCAAGTGCCCACCCACGGCGCCAGCGGAGAGGTCGTCGTGGCCGTGCGCCCTGAAGACGTGGCCATCTCACGGGAGCCGGTGGCCGGGGCGCCCGAGTTCGTCGCCTACTCGGTGCTGCCGGCCGGCGCCGACACGACCATCGTGGCCCACCACAACGGCCTGGAGATCACAGCCAAGGAAGCCGGCATCAGCGAGATCGCTATGGATGACAGAATCTGGCTGACCTTCCGTACCGAGATGCTCAACCTGTACGACGCCGACAGTGGCAACCTGGTGGCACCGTTCTAGTAGCCGGCCACGGCGGCAGGGCACGGGCCCGCAGGGGAGAGGAGGTGGTCCGCAGCAAGCGCAATGCGCGGCAGCGTCGTCGATAGTGGCTTCGGCACCGACACAGGACACCAGGGAGGAAACCATGAGACCGTCACGCTCGCTGTGCATATTGTGCCTGCTGGTCTGCCTCTTGGCCGGCTGCGTCGCCCCCGCGCCCGGTACGGGCGCGCCCGCCGCGGGCGGCGAGGCCAGCCCGGCGCTGAGCGCCGACGAGGAGTGGCTCAAGGGCGCAGAGCTGGGGCAGTACGCCCCCGCCAAGCAGGACTGGGCGGCCATCGAGGCCGCCGCCAAGGCCGAGGGCAAGGTGCTCGTCTACGCCAACTCGTCTCGCATCGAGGACGCCGCGGCCGCCTTCATGGCCAAGTACCCGGAGATCACCGTGGAGGGCTTTGACCTCGGCGGTGACGATGCGGTCATCAAGGTGCGTGAGGAGCAAAAGGCCGGCGCCTACGTCGGCGACGTCTGGTTCTCCGGCGGCGGCCCCGACATCTTTGGCGACCTGCTGCCCAAGGGCTACCTCGTGCCGTTCGTCCCCGACGACCTGCTGGACGTCATCCCCGCGGAGGCGCGCAACCCGCTGGTCGTCTCTCGCTATGGCGTCCGCGTGGTGGGCTACAATAGCGAACTGAACCCCGCTGGCTGCCCGATCACGAACTGGTGGGAGATGACCGAGCCGGAGTGGAAGGGCAAGGTCTTCATCGAAGACCCCCTGACCGACGCCAGCACGATGGGGATCCTGACGACCATCGCCTCAAACACCGAGGAGCTGGCCGCCGCCTACAAGGCCTACTATGGCAGTGACCCGGTTCTCGACGGCGACACCCCCGACGCCGGCTGGCTGTGGGTCAAGCGCTTTGCGCAGAACGCGCCGGTGCCGGTGCCCGGCGGGGATGAGGCCGTGGAGGGCTTTGCCACCCCGGGCATGACCGAGGCAGGCGTGGGCTTTACCTCCTACTCCAAGTACCGCCGCACGCTCAAGGGCGAGGTCGTGTTTGACGCCTGCATGGGGCTTGACCCGGTGATCGGCGTGCAGACGCAGGCCTACCTGGCCGTGATCAACCGCGCCGCGCATCCCAACGCGGCCAAGCTGTTCATCAACTTTGTCCTGAACGAGGGGAACGAGCCCTGGAACGTCATCGGGAACTACTCGGCGCGCACCGACATCCCCGCCCCCGAGGACTCTATCCCGCGTGAGGAGCTGGACGTCTGGTCGCAGGACGATCTCTTTGTCTACCAGAACATCAGCAAGATGCGCGACTTTTGGACGGTGAACTTCCTGAGCCAGTGACCCCGCCAACCCAGGGGGCGCGGCGCACGTGGCCGCGTCCCCGCCTTTCCCTCCGGTGCGGCCCGAGACCCTGCTTTATCTGCGAAAGGCTGAGGATATGGACCATCGCATAGAGGTGATCTTTATCGACGTGGGCAACACGCTGCGCGTGACCCACCCCGACGAGGCCTACCAGGCCCGGGCCAGGGAACGGATCACCGCCCTGGTCGGCGCTACCGCGCCCCCCGCGGCGTTCTGCGCCCTGCTCGACGAGCGCTACAAGGCCTACCGCAAGTGGGCCTTTGAGACCCTCTCTGAGGCGACCGAGTGCGAACTCTGGACCAAGTGGCTGCTACCCGACCATCCCTACGACCAGGTCGCCCCACGGGCCGGCGAGCTCACCTATGCCTATCGCCAGACCATGGGCCGCCGCGAGGCGCGCCCCGAGGCCAGGGCCGTCGTCGAAGGGCTGATCGCCCGGGGTTACCGCCTCGGCATCCTCTCGAACACCATCACTGAGCGTGAGATCCCCAACTGGCTGGAGGACGACGGCCTGGGCCAGCACTTTTCGCCGGTGGTCCTTTCGGCGGTCATCGGCCTGCGCAAGCCAGGGGCCGACATCTACCAATACGCCGCGCGCGAGGCCGGCGTGGCCCCGCAGTGTTGCGCCTATGTGGGAGACAACCCCATCCGCGACGTCGAGGGCGCGCGCAAAGCGGGCTGGGGCGCGGTCGTCCTCCTCCTCGAACCCGAGGATTACGACGTCGCGCGCCAGGCCCCTTACCCGCCCGACGCGGTGATCCGCAACTTCTCCGAGCTCCTGGACCTCTTCCCGTCGCGTCGGGGCGATGGCTAGCCTGGCGGGCGGCGGGGCGGCCCTGGCGCAAGCCGTCAGGGCGGCGTACGCCGCCGGCCAGTCCGACTATGGCATGGAGCCGCTCGTCCTTGTAGACGGGCGGGGCGCGCCCGTCGGCCCAGTCCGCGATGGCGATGCCGTGGTGTTCTGCTGCCGGCGCGGCGAGCGTGAGGTCCAGCTCACCGAGGCCTTCGTAGAGCCGGGCTTCCGCCACTTTCCGCGCCGCGCCCTCCGCGACCTCACTTTCGTGATTCTCACGCTGTACCACGACAAGTTCGTGCACCTGCCGGTGGCCTTTGCCCCTGCTGAGGTGGGCGAGACACTTGGGGAAGTCGTCAGCCGCGCTGGGCTGCGGCAGTTGCGCGTCGCCGAGTCCGAAAAGGCGGCGCACATCACCTACTTTCTGAACGGCTGCCGCGCCCAGCCCTTCCCAGGCCAAGACGACGTGCGCGTGCCCTCGCTGCACGGGGTCGCCTGGGAAGACACCCCGGAGATGAGCCTGCCACTAGTGGCCGACCGCGTCATCGCCGGGCTGCAGGAGGGCTACGCCCTGATCGCCGCCAACGTGGCCAATGGCGACGTCATCGGCCACACCGCCAGCCACCCCGGCAAGATCGCCTGCGCTGCCGCGATAGACCGGCACCTCGGGCGCATGGTTGGCGCCGCCGTCGCGGCGGGCTACGTCGTCCTCGTCACCGCCGATCATGGCAACTTGGAGGTCATGGCCCGTCCGGACGGCGGGCCGCACGTGGCCCACACGGCCAGCCCGGTGCCGTTGGTGCTCATCGACGCGCGTGCGCCGGCGCCCGCCCTGCTGGTGTCGGGCTCCCTTGCAGACGTGGCCCCCACGGTGCTCCATGCGCTGGGCTTGGCGGTGCCGGCGGCCATGACGGGGCGCACCCTGGCCCCCGGGCACGCCTGGGGGGCGCGCCGCATGCTCCTCCTCATCCTGGACGGGTGGGGCTGCGGGGCGGCCGATGAAGGCAACCCCATCCATCTGGCCTCGACGCCGGTCTGGGACGGCCTTCTGGCCCACCACCCGCACACGCGGCTGCTTGCCGCCGGCCCTGCTGTGGGGCTGGAGGCGGGCAAGCCGGGCAACTCCGAGGCCGGCCACCTGAACATCGGCGCAGGGCGCGTGGTGGTACAGGACGACGTCCGCCTGGACCAGGCCCTGCAGGACGGTTCCTTCGCGGCCAACCCCGTCCTCCGCAGTGCCCTCGACGGCGTGCGCCGGCGTGGCGCGGCGCTACACCTGCTCGGCCTGCTCTCCGAGAGGAGCTCGCACGGGTCGATCGCCTACCCCTTGGCGATCCTGCGGATGGCCCGGGAGGCCGGCGTGCGGCGCGCCTGGCTGCACCTGATTCTGGATGGCCGCAGCACCGCGCCGGGCAGCGCGCCAGCGATGCTGGCCGCCCTCGACGCGCGCCTAGCGGAGATCGGGCTCGGGCAGGTGGCCTCGGCCGTGGGGCGTGGGCTTGCGCTGGACCGCGACGGGGATTATGACAAGACGCGTCGAGCCTATGAGGCCATGGTCCTCGGCCGCGGCAGGCCCTGCCAACTCACCTGACACTGCCCAACGGCCTGCCGCTCGACGGCCCTCAGCCAAACCGCCCGGTGATATAGTCCTCGGTGATCTGCTGCCTGGGATTGGTGAACACCTCGCGAGTGGGCCCGTGTTCCACCAAGTAGCCCGCCCTCTGAGCATCCATGGTCAGAAAGGCCGTGTAGTCTGACACGCGGGCAGCCTGCTGCATGTTGTGCGTGACGATGACGATGGCATACTCCCGCTTGAGCGCCTGGATCAGCTCCTCGATCCTCAGCGTGGCCACCGGATCCAGCGCCGAGGCCGGCTCGTCCATCAGGATCACCTCGGGGCGCACGGCAATGGCCCGGGCGATACACAGGCGCTGCTGCTGTCCCCCGGAAAGCGCCAGGGCCGACTTGGCCAGGTTGTCCTTGACCTCGTCCCACAGGGCGGCATCGCGCAGGCACCGCTCAACATGGGCGTTCATATCTCCCCGATAACCGTTCACTCGTGCACCCCAAGCTACGTTCTCATAGATACTCTTCGGGAACGGGTTGGGCCTTTGGAAGACCATGCCGATCCGCCGGCGCAGCTGCACCGGGTCGACGTCCGCGCCATAGATGCTCTGGCCGTGGAAGTAGACCTCTCCCGTTACGTGGCTGTCGCCGAGGGTCTCGTTCATGCGATTGAGCGAGCGGAGCAGGGTGCTCTTGCCACACCCTGACGGCCCGATGATCGCCGTCACCTTGCGGGGCGGGATGCGCAGGTTCACGCCGCGCACGGCGCGAAAGGAGCCATAGTAGATCGAGAGGTCGCGCGTCTCCACCGCCGGGTCGCCGCCGGCGGCGGCCACGGCCACAGGCACGGCCCGGGCTGTCAGTGTAGCGGTCGTAGATGCCATTGTCGTCACGTTCGGGTTCTCCTGCTAGCGCGGTGGCGTAGGATCACTGCGGCGGCGTTGAGGATCAGTAGCATGGCCAGCAGAACGAGGATGGCCGCCGCGGCGATGTTGCGGAAGGCCCCCTGCGGACGCGCCGTCCACTGGTAGATCTGGATCGGTAGCGTGGTGAACTTGCTAAAGGGGCCGCTGGGGTCTACGGCGATGAACGTCGAGGCGCCCACCACCACCAGGGGGGCAGTCTCGCCGAGGGCTCGCGAGATGGCCAGAATGCTGCCCGTCAGGATGCCGGGCAGGGCGGCTGGAAGCACGTGATGCCATATCGTCTGCCAGCGGGTGGCCCCCAACCCCAGGCTAGCCTGGCGCAGCGAGCGGGGCACCGCGCGGATGGCCTCCTGCGCGTTGATGATCACCACGGGCAGCACGAGAAGCCCCAACGTCAGCCCCGCAGAGAGCACCGTGCGCCCGTTCTGCGAGGGGCCGCCCAGGCCAAAGAGCGCCCCGCTAGTGACGCGTTCCAGGCTGCGCACAAAGACAGCCAGGCCCAGCATCCCATAGATGATGGACGGCACGCCGGCCAGGTTGTCGATGTTCGTTTGGATCAGG
>JAAZBY010000014.1 GCA_012513595.1 Chloroflexota bacterium | reverse complement strand
GCCTCGGGCGGGGATATCCCAGCGCGCCCGCCGCACGCGCACCCGTTCGTGGCCCCGCAGCCGCAGGATACGGTCCATGACCAGGTACACCGCGGCCAGCGTCAGCGCCCAGATCGCCAGGCCGGCCGTGTAGCGCGGCGCCCCGCGCCACACCAACACCCCCTGGAGGCCGGCCCAGGCCGCCAGGGCCGCCGCAATGCCCACCATCAGGCCCCTCCGCACGGCCACCGCGTAGGTGAGCAGGAACACGCAGTTGATCGCAAAGGCCACCGGCAGGGCCGACGTAGCCTGATAAGCGCGCTCGGCCCCCTGCGTCCAGCCGATAAAGGTGAGCGCCACGACGATGGTCGAGGGCAGCCCGCCGAGGAACCCCCCGATCCTGCTGCCAAACGTCTCGGCGGCCAGGCTGGTCAGCGTGATCCACACCCCGCCGACGATAAAGCTGAGCAAGAGCCGGAACGCGAAGGTGTCCATCAGTGAGCGGGCGCCTCCGCGCCAGGCGATGCTCGAGTTCGTCACCGGAAAACGGGCAGGGACCTCAGCGGAACCACAAGCCCGACACGCGCTCGTCCTCGTCGAGCACGATCAGCACTTTCAGCTTGCCCTTGTCAAACGACACGCGCCAGGTGTACTGGCTGTCTTGCGCGCCCAGGTAGACCGCCTCGCCCCAGGCACCAAAGCGCTCCTTGAGGTCGCGGACGACCCCGAGATACCACTCCGCGTCGTGGCCGGCGAACATGACCTCGGCAAAATCCTGGGTAAAGAGCGCGGCGTCTTCCTGTGTGTACCCCTCGCGCACGTGGTCAAAGGCGGCCTGCGCGGCCTCGGGCGGGGGCGTGTCTGAGGCCTTTTCGCAGCCCGCCAGGCCCACCGCCAGAAGCAGCATCGCGGCACAGAGGACTGCCAGCCCCTTCCTGCCGTTCATGCCTCAATCCTCCTCGCGCGCCGTGGCGCGCCCGTGCGGGCGCGCCACGACGTCAACACCTCTCACAGCATCTAGACCGTGACGACGAACACGTCGGCCCGGCCGCGGTCCGCATAGTTGTAGGTGATGTGCCGGCCCGTCGGGCTCGACTGCGGGTGTGGGTGGGGATACTGCCCCTCGTGCCCGCCCCAGTTAGTGCCGTGCCGGGCAATCACCTCAACCCGGGGCTGCTCCCCGTCGTAGTAGAGCCACAGGAGCAGGTCGTCGGTCAGGTTGCCGTCCAGGATGAACGCCGGCCGCCCGTACATGGCCGAGACGTGCCCATAGTACTTCCAGCCCGGCGAGTTCCACTCGCGCACGGTGTTCCCCTGCAGGTCATCGACGCCGATGTGGTAGCCGTCCGGCCCGGGGCAGTGGTACAGACAGTACTGGCCGTCCCACGTCCAGGTCGAGTGCACCTGGAAGGTCTTGCCCGACGGGGAGGGCATCTCGGTCATCTCTCGCGTCGAGAGGCGGTAGGTCCACACGCGGTTGGTCTTGCCGTCCGAGCCGAACCAGAAGCGCGGCGGGTAGTCCCGGTCGGTCATGACCAGGTCCGGGTCGGTGGGCGAGTACTGCAGGTGGTTGCCGCGGCACATCTCTTCCTCGTAGAGGACCTCTTCCCGCCCGCCGAGCAGCGGAATGCGGCAGAGGCGCATCACCGACCCGCCCGGCTCGGAGTAGTACTCGGCCACGTGCCTGGTGAGGCGTTCGCCGCTCCGCATCGGCTTGGGGATGACGTTGCGCGGGTACATGATGTGCGTCTCGGTAGCATCGATGGTGGGGCCGCCGATGGGATAGTCGCCCCAATCCTCCACCAGGACCTTCTCCTCGAGGGTGTCCAGGTGAACGACGCAGAGTGAGCGTCCTCGGGTGAAGGTGACCCACCGCTTGCTGGGGGCCACGCAGATGGCCCCGCTGATGCCGCGGGGGTTGTTCCGTGATGCGCCGACCACCTGGCCGACGGCCATGCCCGGCTCCCAGTCGGTCAGCTGGGTGATGTCACCGGTGTCGGCGTCGCCGGCAAAGAGGGCGCTCGCGCCGTCCCGCCCCGAATGGAAGCAGAACGTCTTGCCGTCCCGCGTCCAGGCCGTGCCGGTGTGGTAGGTCGGCGTCTGGTTGTAGCAGCCGACTGTCGTGACGCGCCGCATCCTCCGCTGGGTGAAGGAATCGCGGTACTCCTCGGACTCGTTCCAGGTATCGCCCTTCTTGGTCACGTGCTGGCTCCTTCCCAAGTGATCGCTCCAAGCACTCCGACAGGACGATTGTAAACGCGCGCCGCACGCGGGGCAAGGACAGTGTCCGCTGGCCGAAGCCGGTCCGCCGGCCGAAGCCGGTCCGCCGGCCGAAGCCAGTCCTGCTGGCCCTTGACCACACGCTCGCACCCGCCTATAGTCGCTCGACATCGATCGATGACGCCCAGCGCCCTTGGACCCGTACAATGACCCAGTCTTCTCCCCTTGCCGAGGTTGCGGCAGAGATCGCCGCCCTCGAGCAGGATCTCAGCCTGCTCCTCCCCGAGAGCCTGAACGAGCGCGAGCAGGCCTTCACGCTGCTAGCCTTCCTGGGCGACCTGCTGGAAGAGCGGGCCGGGCCCGATGCGGCTGCGGAAGCGGGGGCTCTGCGCGCGCGCATTTCAGCCCTGTCGTCGCGCTTCGAGGCGGCCACCGCCCGGCTGGCCGACGGCGTCCGCCTTCGCCTGCGCGCCGGCGAGCTCCGGGGGGCCTCTCTGCGCGCCATGCTGGACCGCTTCACCGCCTATCGCGCCAACGCGCCGGGGTTCCTGCACCTGAACTACGAGCCGGCCGATGTCCTCGTCGGCGCCCTGCTCGGGCTGGATCGTCCCATCCCGGAGGAGTTGCCCCGCGAAAAGGGCATGGTCCACCTGGAGTTCTCGCCGGTCAGCGTCGTCCTGGAGATGGTCGACCGCCTGGCGCTCGGGCCCGGGGACCTGTTCGTCGACCTGGGCGCCGGGCTGGGCCAGGTCGTCCTCCTCTATCATCTCCTGACGGCGGTACCCGGCCAGGGGATCGAGCGGCAGCCCTCCTACTGCGCCGCCGCCCGCGAGATGGCTGCGGAGTTCGGCGCGCCGGGGATTGGGTTCGTCGCGGCGGACGCACGCCAGGCCGACTACCGCCAGGGAACCGCCTTCTACCTGTTTACCCCCTTTCACGGCGCCGTACTGCAAAGCGTGCTTGACAGGTTGCGCGCGACGGCAACCCACCCTGGGATTCGCATCTGCACGTACGGCCCCTGTACCCTGGAGGTGGCCAGGCAGAGCTGGCTGCGCAGCGTCGACCTTCAGCCGCCACACACCTCACGGCTGAGCCTGTTTGCCGTCCGCTGACCAGCGCCCCCGGGCGGCACCTGTGGGACCCTCGACGGGAGCGAGGTACCGTGACCAGACACGTCTTTGGCATCTCAGGCACCGATACACTTATAGACGGCCGCCCGACGCTCTTGCGCGGGCTACGCTGCGCCAACGCGGTCATCTCCGATGAGGCCACGGCAGACCTCGTTCTGCATCTCGGGGAGTACGCCTCCTATGGGTTGAACTGCATCAGTGTCTACTGGCAGGGTTCCCGCTTTGGTGACGTCAGAGGCTACCTGGCGGACGGTAGTCTCTCGCCCACCCATGCCGCACGCATGGCGCGCATCATCGAGGCCGCCGACGACTGCGGCATCATCGTCCTTGTCGGTTGTCTGTATTGGGGGAAATCGCAGTCCAGGTGGGCGCACTGGACACAGGCCGAGGCCTCAGCAGCGGTGGCCAACACGGTCCGTTGGCTGCGCGAGCACGCCTACCGCAACGTCTTTGTCGACACGAGTAACGACGCCGTGGCCCCGCGCGAGGCGGGCATCAGCGAGCGCGTCATGCTGCTGGCCGGCAAGCGCGAGTGGCCCGAGTGCGTCATGGCCGCCAACCACCGCGGCGCGCCGCCCCCGGAGGCCGACCTGGCCATCCATCACAACGATCCCGTGGCCGGTAAGCCATACGTCGAGACGGAGGGATCGCCGCACAGCGTCGAAGGGGGCTACTGGGGGCCGTATTCGCGGACCGACGGTCTCTATGCCTACACCAATGTGGGCGAGTATACAGAGATCATGAAGGCGGATCAGATGGCCCTGTCAGCCAAGAACTGGCGCGGCGGACGCGGCTATCTGCTAGCCTCGACCTGGCTCCAGGCGCCGCCGCCGCAGGGGCCCAACCACGCACCCGGCGGCTACGGGGGCCCGGGCGACCCTGGGGTGCGCTGGTGGCTCGCGTTCGCCAGGGATT
>JAAZBY010000201.1 GCA_012513595.1 Chloroflexota bacterium | reverse complement strand
TGGGGTGAGCCCTCGTCGGGGCTGTACTGCCGCGGCGTGCACATCCCGTCGTACACGAGGTCGTTCATCTTCTCACGGTTGATGGCGTACGACACGGCGATGCGGAACTGCCGCTCCTGGAACAAGGCCCGCAGCCTCTGGTTCTTGGTGGTCATGTTCATGTGCAGCGCCAAGTGCGAGGCCTGCGGCGACAAGTGGATCTGGTAGCCACCCTTCTTCTCGTTCTCCTTGAACAGGGTGTAGTTGCCGATGGCTACCTGACGCCGCTGAAAGTCGATCTCCCCGTTGATGATCCACATGTTGAACACGTCGGTCTGCTCATAGAGGCGGTGCTGGATCTTGTCGATGTAGGGGAGCTGCTGGCCGTCCGAGTCAGTCTCCCAGAAGTAGGGGTTGCGCACCATCATGAACAGCTCGTCGCCCAAGCGGTTCTCCGCCGTCCAGGGGCTGGTGGAGGGCCGCTCGGGGTTCAGGTTCCAGGTGGATTTTTGCGTGAATAGCTCGGTCCAGGCATTGACGCCCGCCTCTTTGACCATCTTGTCCAGCGCGTCCTTGTCGGCGAACTGGGCATGGAACTGCTCCAGGTAGTGCCCGGGAACGAAGGGCTGGCTGCGCGACGGACGGTACACAAACAGCGGGTTCGGGTCAGTGAACTTGAGCACGATGGTAAAGTCGTCGGGCGCCTCCAGCTCGCCGAGCACCAGCGGGTTGCCGGTGGACCAGTTGCGCGGCGGAGAGGCGGTCAGTTCCTTGTTCTTGAGCACGTTCTCCCAGTACCAGGTAAAGGCGGCGCTGGTGAACGGCGACCCGTCGGACCACTTGGTGCCGGGACGCAGCTTGAAGGTCCATTCGGAGGCATCCTCGTTGATCGCCCACGACTCGGCCATCTCGGTGCGCATGGTCAGGTCGGGGTTGAACCAGGTCAGGCTGCACTCCTGCATCTTGTTGGGGCCGGTACGGTCCGACACACCCGTGTAGCCGCGGCGCATGATGCCGCCGTACTTGCCGTTCATCTCCTGGACGGGGCAGATGCCAGGCTGCTCGGGGAGGCGCTCCTCCACGGGCGGCAGCTTGCCCTCGGCCACCAGCTCGGCGAGCATGGGCGCCTCAGAGAAGCGGCTGACCGGGGCCTCAGGAGCTGTGCTCGGCGCTGCCGGAGCGGTCGTCGGGGCTGCCGGAGCGGCGGTGGGCGCCTCCGGAGCGATAGCAGGGTCTGCGGGCGGCTGCGTACAGGCCGCAGCGATCGTCGAAACAGTGATCAGCGAAGACACGCGCAGAAACTCACGCCTCGATAGCGACTGCATGACGGTCCTTTCGGTTATTCTCGGCGAAAGAGCGATCATATCGGTACGACACCCCTGGTCCCTATCAACGTTCCGTGCACGAGAATCGTCTCCGGGGTTCCACCCGACGCGCCTGTGCGACGTCCCCGTCGCGCAGTGCGTCCTGGTCAAACCCACCAGCGTGCGCACCTCCTCTTCTCGCGCTCCTAGCGGCCCACAATGGGCACGCCCTCGGCCGCGCGCCTGCCTCGATGCCACCCGGAGGCGCTGCCGCCCCGCGTGGCCCAGACCCATGCAACCCGGGCAGAGAGGGCCTGCCCGGGCAAGTCGGAGAGATCACCGCGTCGCTTCACGTCGTTGGCACCCCGTAGGCGCGGGCATGGTACAGCCGCTGCGGCGCGCCGGGGGTTGGGCAGTTCCCTGGTCGCCTCGACCGCAGCACTAAACCGGTGACGGGGGCACCCAACGCCGGCTGCGCAGCACGGCGGACACAGCCACGCCGTCCTCCTGCCATCTGCGCCGCAGAAAGCGATTTCGGCCCCTTGGGCGTGCGGCGACTCTATACCTGGCAGTGGGCGGCGTACAGATGGGGCATAGCGGCAAGGGGTGTTCGGCCTTGGCTGGGGCCAGCGACGCGTTAGGGTGTGCGTATCGACGGTTCTCATCGCGCGCGGTCCTCGCAGCGGGGAGTGAGGCCGAGTTCAGCGGACGGGGGGTGCAACACAGCAGGCGTCGCCGACACCGGCGCAGCCGAGTCGTTCCTCAGCGGATCGACACCGGCCCCTATTCTCTGCTCCCCCCTGACCTTCTGATCATAGCGGTGTCTCTGTCCACTGTCAAGGGTTTTGGCGAAACCGTTTTCGGACCGGGGGGCTGGCCGCGGCGGCGCTTCGGCCACGCCCGGAGGCGTGCTAGAATGGCCCCGACCCGGCCGCACCGGGCGCCCGGGCAGCCCATGCCGAAAGGACCCTGACCATGTCCAGCCCCACCCTCCCGGCCTTCCCCTACGGGGCGGTCTACTTCCGCAAGTCCAACCCGCCCAGGGAGGACTGGGAGCGCGACTATCGCACCGCCGCCGAGGACGGCATGAACGTCTTCCGGCACTGGTTCCTGTGGTCCGCCATCGAGGTATCCCCTGGCGTCTACGACTGGGACGACTATGACCACCAGCTCGACCTGGCCGCCAAGTACGGCCTCAAGACGATCATCGCCGAGATGATCACCTCCGCGCCGGAGTGGGCTTTCCGCGTCTACGCCGACGCCCGCTTGGAGACCCGTGACGGCCGCCGCGTGGGGAGCACCGTGGGCGCCAGCACGGCCCTGGGCGGCTTCCCCGGGCTGTGCCTGGATCATCCCGCCTACCGCGCTGCGGCCGAGCGCTTCCTCAGCGCCCTGGCCGAGCGGTACAAAGACCACCCTGGCCTGGGCGGGTACGATATCTGGAACGAGTGCCACTACCCGACCGATACCTGCTTTTGCCCGGCCACGGCAGAGGCCTTTCGCGGCTGGCTGCGCGCCAGGTACAGCGACCTGGGCACCCTGGCGCGCACCTGGCTCCGCCCCTCCCTCACCGACTGGCGCGACGTGCACCCGCCCCGCCACATGGGGCCCTATGCCGACGTGCTGGACTGGCTGGAGTTCCGCCTCGACCATGGATACGCCACGATGCGCTGGCGCGCGGACCTGCTCCGCGCCATCGACCCGGTGCACCCGGTAACGGCTCATGGCATGGCCGGCACCATTGTCAGCGCGGCCTCACGCGGCACCGACGACTGGCGCGCGGCCCGCGAGGCGTCTTCCTACGGCTTTACCTGGGTGGCCTCGCGCAAGGGGGACGAGCCCTGGAAGCAGTTCCACGCGGTGGACCTAGTGCGCGCCGCGGCACGCGGCAAGCGCTTCTGGCATTCGGAGGCCCAGGGTGGCCCGTTGTGGATGCAGCCGCAGGTGATCGGCCGCCCCCGCGAGGACGGCCGCATCACCTCTGCGCAAGACGTGCGTTACTGGAACATGGTCTCCTTCATGGGCGGTGCCACCGGGCTCCTCTACCCGCGCTGGCGCCCGCTTCTCGACGGGCCCCTGTGGGGCGCCTTTGGCGCCTACGGGATGGACGGCGGGCGCACGCCCCGTTCGGAGATGGCCGGCCGCGTGGCTCGCTGGGCCAACGCCCCGGAGCAGGCCGACCTGTGGCGCTCTCGCCCCGTGCGCGGAGAGGTGGGCATCGTCTACGCGCCCGAGGCGCAGATCTTTGCCTACGCCCAACAGGGGAACACCGATCTCTACACCCAGGCTCTGTGGGGCGCCTACCAGGGCTTCTTTGACGCCAACATCCAGGCCGACTGGGTACACGTCGACGACATCGCCGCGTACGACCTTCTGTACCTGCCCTACCCCATCATGCTCAGCGAGGCTTCCGCCGCCGCCCTGCGCGACTGGGTGGCAGCCGGGGGCGTGCTGGTAAGCGAGGGCTGCCCGGCCTACTTTGGCCAGCACGGCCATGTCGGCGTCGTGCAGCCAAACTACGGCCTCGACGCCCTTTTTGGCGCGCGGGAAGCCTACGTCGAGTTCACCCCCGATATCCTCGGGGATCTCGAGGTCAACGTCGCCGGGCAGCGGGCCTGGGGAGGCATCCTGCTGCAGGCCTACACGCCCACCACCGGGGCGCCGGCGGGCCGCTATGGCGATGGGCAGGTCGCCGCGGTGGACAACTCTTACGGCGCGGGGCGCACGCGCCTGGTGGGCACGTGCGTGGGGGCCGGGTATGTGGCGCATCCTGCGGAGCGGCGTAACGCCTTCTTCCGTGACGTGCTGACCCTGGGCGGCCGCGTGCCCCACGCGGCTGTCGATGATGCGCGCATCGTCGCCCGCCTGCACGACGGGGAGGGCGGCGCCTACCTGTGGGTCGCTAACCCGCAGCGCACCGCGCTGCCGGTGCGCGTTCACCTCAGCGAGCCGTGGCGCGGCCTCCATCCGGCACGCACTCTGTGGGGCGCCGAGGCATCCGCGACGGCGGACGGCACCATCACCCTGACGGCGCCCGGGCGGGAGGTGAGCATCATCGCCCTGCGCTAGGCCGGCCAGCGCCTGCCATTGACTTGCCGCGGCGCGGGACCTATCATCGGGATCGAGGATGGTAGCACGATGGCGCGGCGCCGGGGCGGCCTGCCGGCGCCGGTAAGGAGGTACTTCCTTGGCTGACAAGACACTACAACCGGTGAAACCCTGCCAGCGCCTGATCGGCGCGCTGCCCAAGGTAGGCATCCGCCCGGTCATCGACGGCCGCAGGCGTGGCGTGCGCGAGTCTCTGGAAGAGCAGACCGTGGCCATGGCCCGCGCGGCGGCCCGGCTCATCAGCGACAACCTGCGGCACCCTAACGGTCTGCCCGTGGAATGCGTCATCGCCGACACCTGCATCGGCGGCGTCGCCGAGGCAGCCCGCGCCGCCGACAAGTTCGCCCGCGAGGGCGTAGCCGTCTCACTGACCGTGACTCCCTGCTGGTGCTACGGCTCTGAGACGATGGACATGGACCCCCTGATGCCCAAGGCCGTCTGGGGCTTTAACGGCACCGAGCGCCCCGGCGCCGTCTACCTGGCCGCGGTGCTGGCCGCGCACAACCAGAAGGGGCTGCCCGCCTTTGGCATCTACGGGCGCGACGTCCAGGATGCCGACGATACCTCCATCCCCGACGATGTGCGTGGCAAGCTGCTGCAGTTCGCCAAGGCCGGCCTGGCCGTGGCCGAGATGCGCGGCAAGTCGTACCTCTCCATGGGGTCGGTCTCCATGGGGATCGCTGGCTCGATGGTGAATGCCGACTTTTTTGAGGGCTACCTCGGCATGCGCTGTGAGTACGTCGACTCGTCCGAGTTCGTCCGCCGCCTGAACGAGGAGATCTACGACAAGGTCGAGTTCGGCAAGGCCCTGGCCTGGGTCAAGGCCAACTGCCCG
>JAAZBY010000200.1 GCA_012513595.1 Chloroflexota bacterium | reverse complement strand
GAACGAGATTGTAGATAGGCTTGACACTGCCATCCTCGAGCAGGATCTGGTCCTCGCGATAGCGGAGTCGCTGCCCCCCTGGCCCCGAGAAGATAAAGTAGGTGTCGAATTGATCCCGGGATGTGTGCGAGATCTGGTGGACCTCGGGATGTTCCATGCCCCGTCGAAATAGCTCTTCGTCTCTCAGGGCGCCCTTGGCCTGCACCTCAAAGGTCTCTCGCTGCTCCAGCGGAGCGATGTCCACAAGCTTTTCCAGCACCGAGGTTTCGCGTTCCACAAAGAACTGGCTGATTTCGTCCGCGAGGTCCTGCGCGCGCGCGAGTACATGCGCGAGGTCGACGGAGAGCACCTGGCCGTCACGCACGACGTTGCGCCCGTTGACATACACGTGGCGCACATCGCAGGCCTGCGTCGTGTAGACCAGGCGCGAGTAGATATTGGCCGGCGATGTCGAGAACGCCGGACGTGAGTGCACAGCATCACCTCGCACGACGATGATATCTGCGCGCTTGCCCGCCTCCAGCGATCCGATCAAATGATCCATCCCGATCGCCTTGGCCCCCTCGATCGTGGCCATTGCCAGCGCATCCTCCGCCGGCACCGCGACAGGACTGCCGGTCACCACCTTGGGCAGCAGGGCGGCGAGACGCATCTCCTCGAACATGTCCAGGTCATTGTTGCTGGCACAGCCGTCGGTACCGATGCCCACATGCACACCACGGCGCAACATCTCTGCAACCGGGGCAATACCGCTGGCCAGCTTGAGGTTCGAGGTCGGGTTATGGGCGACGCCTACGCCATAGCGAGCCATCAGCTGGATCTCTTCGGCGTTGACATGCACGCAATGTGCCGCGACCAATGGGTGCTCCAAAAGGCCATGCTCCTGCAACCAGCGCACGGGCCGCAGGGACGACTGGGCGATCAGCGCCTCGGTCTCCTCGAGCGTCTCGGACACATGGATAAGCTGAGGCACACTATTGTCGGCAGCGATCAGAGTCGTCGCCTGCAAGAGCTCCGGTGTGGTCATGTAGATCGAGTGGGGCGCGGGCACCGCGACGATCAGTTCATGTCCGCGCCAATGCCCGACAAAGTCCTCGCAGTAGCGCAGCCCCTCTTCGTAGCTTGCAGCGTCTGGCGTCGGGTACTTGACGACAGTCTCACCGCAGATACCGCGCATGCCAGCCTCTGCCGCCGCCCAGGCCACCTCCTCCTCAAAGTAGTACATGTCCGCAAAACAGGTCGTGCCGCCGCGCAACATCTCCGCGCAGGCGAGCGACGTGCCCAGGAAGCAGAACTCGGGAGTGACAAAGGCGCGCTCCACCGGCAGGATATACCCATGCAGCCACACGTCGAGGCGCAGATCATCGGCCAACCCGCGCAGCAGGCTCATGGGGGCATGCGAGTGCGTGTTGACGAGGCCCGGCAGGATCAGGTCGTGCTCGCAGTGAACCGTCTCCGCAGGTTGAAAACGAGCCGACAGCTCCTTCAACGGGCCAACGGCAACGATATCGTTACCCCGGATGGCCACCGCTCCATCCGTGATCAGGTTCCGGCGCGTATCCATCGTAATAACCGTTCCACCCGCCAGCAAGACGTCGACTTGCTCAGGAACCTGGTTGTTCGTGTCCATCATCACCTCCCG
>JAAZBY010000199.1 GCA_012513595.1 Chloroflexota bacterium | reverse complement strand
TCCCCAGCGAGCTGCTGATCTGCCCGACCTCCGCCCGGATCTGCTGCTGGTTCAGGTCCACATCGTGGACCCCGATGAGGAGCTTGTCCTTGGCCTTGCCGGTGGCCCATAGGTTGGCCGCCACCAGGCGCATCAAGCGGATGAGCCCACGGGTCTGCTGAAAGCCCGGGTTCTCTCGGAAGCGGGCATACAGATCGCGAATACCGGGATGGAAGGGGTAGGAGGCCATCACCCGCGCGGCGAACTCTTCCGGAGACTCGCTGGTCATGTCCATCTGCTTGGCCTTGCGGATAGCCTCGGCGTAAGCCTGGGCCACCTCGCCGATCTTTTCCTCGGGCGGCACCTTCTCAAAGAGGCGCGTGCGCAGGATGTGGTAGAGCTCATCGGAGTTTAGCCGCACGGGCTCCAGGCTCATGGCGGTGCGGCCCGTCTCGTTCTCCAAGTCGTGCAGCACTTCGGCGATCTGCGCGCTGCCCTCGCGGTAGGTGGCGGCCAGGTCGGTGATCACTAGGGCGACCCTCTCGCAGCCCGGCCGCCCGATGGCCACCAGCAGGTTGGAGAGGGCCGTGGCCGTCACCTGGGCGAGGTCCGAGTTGCCGACCTGCACCGACTTGGCGCTCTGAAAGTAGGGGGGCAGCTCGTCGAGCAGGATGAGGACGCGCTGCCCGCGGAACAGGTTCTCCCAGGCCTTCTGGCCCGGGGCGCGCAGGGGCGAGTACAGCTCCCTGAACAGCTCCTTCTGGCCCAACTGCTCGGCCAGGGCGCCCCAGATGCCGTACGGGGCGTCGGTCTCTCGCCCGCTGAAGGCGATCACCTGCACCGGCCCCAGGTCCGGGTCGGGGTGGTGGAAGCCGCCCATGACGCGCTCGCGGTACTCGGGGTGTTGCGCGAGGAGGCCCAGCGACAGCAGGTTGTGGGTCTTGCCGCCGCCCATGGCCTGCTTGAGCAGGAAGACCCCCTGCTCTGACTTGCCCTCCAGCCGGCGGAAGGCGTGTTCGAGGAGCCCGCGCATGCCCTCGGTGATATAGTTCTCCTCAAAGAACACGTCTGGGTCGATACGGCCGCTGATCAAGTCGCTCAGGTCGAGGACCGTATCGCGCTTCTGGGGATCAAACACCACGGACCGCAGACTGCACAGCTGAGAGATGGTCAGCATCGTTGGAGCTCCCTCACCGGCTTTTCTCGCGTTATGACAGTGTTCGTGATAGCAGGAATAGAGGAGAACGGCAAGACTCGCTCCCCTGATACAGCACCCCGGCCGCACCGGCATTATACGACAGAATCACCGACAGGTCGATTTACAGAACTGGCCAGACGATCCGCCGTGTCGGGAACGGATCACACCCATATCTTACGGCAGGCAGCGTACCGGAGTAGATCCAGACGAAATGCTCCACATGCTAACTGTGGCCGCGGTAGAGCGTGGCCCGGGGCCAGGTCCGCGTCGCTGCCCGAGGGCTGGTAGTGCTCTCCTACCCCGGCGGCCGAGCAGCCGCCCCTCGTCGATTCGGTCGCCCGCGGGCCGCCCTTGCCCCGCGGGGCGCCCCGCAGTAACCTGTTCCTCAGGTTCCCCCGCCCCCCAAAGGAGGCGTCGCCATGCCCTCCAGGACCGCCTTCGCCCGCCTCCTGGCCCTCGTCGGCAGCGCCCTCGCCTGGCTGCCCGTCGCCGCGACCGTGCTGACCGCCGTCATCGGCTCCCTGCAGAACCATACCTTCCTGTGCGACTACCTGATGCCCGCCGAGCTGTTTCCCGCCGCGCTCCTCGGTGGGCTGCTGCTTCTGGGTGCGGCGCTGTGGACGCACCGGCGCCGCGCCCTGATCGGCGGCAGCCTGGCGGCCGCGCTGGGCCTGCTCGTCCTGGGGCAGGGGCTGGCCGTCCTGACGGGCCTGGCCTCGGGGAGGGCGGAGCCGACCGGCTGGCGGATGGGGGTGGTGCTCGCCGCGCTGGGAGGGTACGTCGTGGCGCTCCTGGCGCTCGAGGTCGGCGGGGTGCTGCTGGCCAGGGACCTCTTCCGCAGCGAGGAGGGCTGAGGGGGCGGCAGCGGGGGGCCGGCAGGGGCTCCGCGCCCCGCCGGGCCGCAGACGTGCGCCCGCCACGGGAGGTGCCGCATGTCCCTCCGCGACGATATTGCCCGCTTCAGCCGCACCTACGCGCAGCAGGTGCCGGTCGACGGCCTGCCCTGGCGGTACTACCGCCTCGGGCAGGGGCCACCCGTCCTGTGGCTCACCGGCGGGCTTCGTCGGGCGGCGCTGGCCTGTGCCTCCCTCGCGCTCCTGGCCGAGCGGCACACCGTCATC
>JAAZBY010000198.1 GCA_012513595.1 Chloroflexota bacterium | reverse complement strand
TACGGTCGGCGCCCTGGCAATGAACGTCGCGAGCGAGGAGTACCTGACCCTGCAGTCCTCCGGCGGCGCCGTGCAGTGGACCGCCCCGGCGGAGGGGGAATGGCAGGTGTGGCTGGTGGACCACGCCTTCCGCACCGCCGTCACCCGGGACGTGCACAACCCCACCCAAGAGAAAGACGCCTCGTCCTCTCTGTACGACTACCTGAACCCGGAAGGCACCCAGCAGTTCCTGGCCTGGGTGCACGAGCGCTACGCCGCCACCCTGGGTGAGGAGCTGGGCAGCACCGTGATCGGCATCCGCGGTGACGAGCCCGACTATGCCCACGTCCCCTGGACGCCGCGCATCCTCGACGAGTTCGTGCGGCGCAAGGGCTACGACGTGCGCCCGCACCTGGCCGCGCTCTTCGCCCCGCACCCCACCGAGAAGGATCGCCGGGCCCGGGCCGACTACTGGGACGTCTGGTCCGCCCTCTTTGCCGAAAGCTTTTTCCGGCCGCTGGCCCAGTGGTGCGAGGCGCACGGGGCCGAGTACCTCGTACACCTGAACCACGAGGACATCATGCCGTGGCTGGTGCGGTCGGAGGGGTCCTTCTTCCGGGCGCTGCGCGACGTGTCGTTACCCGGGGTCGACGCCATCTGGAACCAGATCTGGCCCGACCGAGTGGCCGACTTTCCCCTGCTGGCCTCCTCGGCGGCGCACCTGAACGGCCGCCCGCGGGCCTTTTCCGAGTCGTTCGCCGCCTACCGCACCCGCCCGAACCTGGCGGAGGCCAAGTGGGTGCTCGACCATCAACTAGCCCGCGGCATCAACCTGTTCGAGTTCATGTTCTACCCCTCGTCGGCCAGCGCGCCCGAGCGGCACGGCTTCATGGCCGAAGACGCCTTCCCGGCGCTGGCCGAGTACGTGCGGCGCGCCTGTTGCCTGCTCTCACAGGGGGTGCCCACGGCCGAGATCGCCGTCTACTATCCCACCATGGGCCTCTGGCTGGGCAGCGACGCCGACGATGCGGCCGCCTGGGAGGTCGCCGCGGGGCTCCTGGCGCGCCAATACGCCTTTGACCTCGTGGACGACGACGCGCTGGCTGGCCGGCTCACCCTGCGCGGCGGCGCGCTCTGGAACGCCAGCGGCCAGGGCTACCGGGCCGTGCTGGTGCCGCCCACGGCAGCCATCTCTCGCGCAGCGCTGGAGCGCCTGCGGGCGTTGGCCGCGCAGGGCGGGCAGGTCATCTTCCTGGGCGCGGCGCCGGCGCTCGTCGCCGGGCACACCTTCCGCGACGCCGCCGGCCCGGCGGACGTATTGTGGGCGCTCCACGAGCCGGCGGGCACCCTCACGCCGGCCGTCCTGGGCGCCCTGCCCCGGCGGGCCGTATCCGTGGACGTACCCTGCCCCTCGCTGCGGGCCGTGCACCGCCGCTGGGCCGACGCAGACGTGTACCTGCTGTTTCAGGAGGGCGAGGCGCCCCTCTCCGCACGGGTGCGCCTGCGCGGCCGTGGCCCGGCGCGCCGGTGGGACGCCGCCTCCGGCGAGGTCAGCACGGTCGCCGATGCCGCCCAGGACCGCGAGGACGTGCTCCTGCCGCTGGCGCTGGAGCCGTGGGAGGCCCGCATCATCGTCGTGGGCGGCTAGCGCCGCCCGCCCCCATCCAGGAACAGAGGGGCGCCCACGTGGGCGCCCCTCTGCCTTTCGTGATAGACCGCTGCGCGGCCACTAGTCGCACAGGATAACCCGCACCACCTTGACGTCGGGCTCCACCCAGATGCCGTGGTCCGTCTCGTCGCCAGTGCGGCGGCGCTCGACGTGGAAAACGCCGTCGGCGTCGAGCGAGCCCTCCTCGACGCTGACATAGTGCGTCGCACGGCGCATCAGCCAGGGCCTGGTCACGGTGATGTCCATGGCCTGCTCGGGCGAGGTCTTGCGGCGCAGCAGCAGCTGGAAACCGCCACCCACCACGTAGAACTCGTGTTCGCCCGCCTGGATGACCAGGCCCCGCCCGCGCGTGGACGGCTGGCCCACCGCGGCCAGAGGCCGGCCCGTCGGGTGCCGCCAGTCCTTGTTCACGTGGGCCACGGCCGCATCCCCAAACTGCACCAGGCCCAGGTAGCCGTCCAGGTCCAGCAGTTGGTAGGCCAGGTACTCGTCCTGGGCCACGGCGTGGAGGCGCCCGCTGCCCTGGTACTTGAGGATCAGCGGGATGGCCGCGGCCACGGCCTGCCAGGAGCCGGCCAGTTCCTGGGCCGCCGGCCGGAAGGTGCCGTCGTCCTCGAGCATCCGCTCGACGCCAAAGCAGGCATAGCCGATGGCGTTGTGGTCGGCGATGGCCCGGAAGATGTTCCAGGCGTTGGCCCCGCCCGTCGGCGATTCGGGCACCAGGAGCGGATTGTCGTCGCGTAAGTAGGCCTCGCACAGGCGCCGGAAGCCGAAGGGATCCTGGGGGTAGATGTCGGGCGCGATCAGGTCCAGGTAGGGCGCGAACCAGCGGTAGATGTCCAGCACCTTGGTCACGGCCCCGCCGGAGGGGTAAGAGTCACCAGCGATGCCCCACTCCACCTCGCCGAGCCAGACGTTGGCGTACATCGGCAGAGAGATGATCCGCTTGCCGGCCTCGGCGATGCGGTCGACGTAGCGCGCGATGGCCCAGGCCGTCAGGAGCTCGCCGCCCTCCCAGCCAAAGACCTCTTCCCAGCTGCCCGCACCCCGGCCACCGGCCGCCTGCCAGATGTCGTAGACGCGCCCGGCCCCCGCCGCGCGCAACCTGTCGATCAGCGCCGCGGGTACCGGCCCTCGGTAGGCCGCCTCACCGGCGGGGCCATAGTCGCGCGGGCTCCCCAGGATGCCGGGCTCGTTCTCGATCTGCAGGCCGATCACGGCGCCGCGCGAGTCATTATCGCGCAGGAACGCGCACAGCGCACCAAAGGCGGCCCGGTCGGCCGCCAGGGTGGTCTCCGCGTGGGGAGAGAGGCTCCAGATCGCCTTGCCCGTGGGAGAGACCACCCGCGGGAACCGCTCCGGGTCCATCTTGACCCAGGCGGGCGCATAGTCCATGTCGCCGTTCTTCCAGGTGGCGAACCAGAGCAGGATGAGCCGGAGGTCGTACTCCTCGGCCAGGGCCAGCAAATCGGTGACGCTGCCCCACTCGAAGCGCCCCTCCTCCGGCTCGACCTGTGCCCAATAGACGGGGATCTCGACGGTGTTGCCGTGCAGCGCGCGCACCACCTGAAAGGCGCGCTCCGCCTCCGCCCGGTTGAAGCCGCTGGAGTTGCGCGCCTGCCCTCCCAGGGGGAAGAAGGGCCGGCCATCTACGGTGAACACGCGCTGGATCTGTGCCATGTGGGCGTTCCTCCTGTGGTGACCTCTCGCTAACAGCATGCCGTCGCCGCCATTGTAGGCGACGACGGCACGATTGGAAACGTCGCGCTGCCTCGGAGGTTAGCTCGGGTCGACAATCCGCCCGACAAAGAGCACCGCGCCGGTGCCCTGGTCACGGATCAGGAAGAGGAAGGGGTGGTCGATGACCACGTCCAGCGGCTCGCTGGGCAGGGCGGCGCTGGCGCGCATGGCCACGGCGGTGGCAGCAGCGGCCTCGGTGCCCGTCTCGTCCACAGCGACGAAGGACTTGTGTACCACGGCGCTGATGTACAGGTCACGGGTGCCATCCATGCCGGAAAAGTCGGCCACGCCCGGCGCAAAGGCGTCGGTCATGCCCAGGGCCTGCAGAACCTCGGCCAGCTCGAACTCGGACTCGGCGCGGAACTTGGGCACGGTCAGGCGCACCTCGGAGGATTCCAGCCCGGCGAGGATCTCCTCGAGCCGCTCGGGGCTCAGCTCCTCCTCAAAGGCCCCCAGAGTGCCCGCTGCGGGCATCAGGATGGTCATGCGCAGCTGGTCGCCGATGTAGGGCAGCTCAATGGCCACAAGGTCGCTCGCCTGAGACACGTTCAACCGCTCCTGGCTGTGCATCATCGGCACGCTGACGGTGCTGCCGTCGGCCAGGGTGAAGGGGCCGTCGGCGGTGTTAGCCGGGTCAAAGGGGGTCAGCCAGGAAGCCTTCATGTAGATGGCGTTGGCCAGCACCAGCCGGGTCAGGTTGTCCACCGTGCCAGGGGCCAGCAGGTCCTTGATGCGCCCCTCGGTCTTGTCGAGCACCCAGGCATTGATCTCTTCGCGGGCGGCCTCGGGGTCGGTCGCATAGTCCACCAGGTGCATGCCGGCGCCATAGTCCTTGGCCAGCGCCTCGAGGAACGCATCGAGGAAGGTGTAGCCGTCCTGGCCCCAGAGGGCGTTGGCCACCTCAAGGCGAAAGCCGGTGCCCTCCTGATAGCCCAGGTCCGCAGCGCGGGAGGCCAGCACCTGGTCCAGCGCGTTCACGGCGGCGTGCAACCGTTCCCCCTCGAGGGTAAAGCCCAGC
>JAAZBY010000197.1 GCA_012513595.1 Chloroflexota bacterium | reverse complement strand
CTGCACTCACGCGCCCGTAGGGGCGAGGGAGTGGAATACGCGTACTGCTCTGACGGCGCGGGGCGAGCGACGCGAACGTTGCCCAGGTGACTAGAGCCGCAACCTGCCCCATCCCCTGACGCCAGCAGATGGGCGCCCTTGCCCTCGCCGCGGAGACGAGAGCCATGCCAGCAACACTGTTCACCACCCTCAGCCGCTACAATCTCTCCTCGGCTGAGAACTATCTGACCGAGTCGCTGGCTTACGTGCTGCGGTTGCTCATCGAGCGGCAGCCCGAGCAGGGCCGGGAGATCCTCCGCCGCCTGAGTGGCCTGGCGGACTGCACGATGGAAGGTCCCCTCACCATCCGCACGCAGGTGACCACCGAAGCAGGTATCCCGGACATGGAGATCCGGGGCGCGAATGGCCTCCTCGTGTACGTCGAGGTCAAGCACGGTGCGCCCCTGGGCGCGGGGCAGTTGGAAGCCTATCGTCACCAGTTGGATACGTCCGGCGCGTGCCCTACGGCGCTCGTGCTGCTGACGCGGTCGCTGGCCTCGGCCTTCGGGACGACGCTCTCCCCGGAGCGTTTCCACCACGTGTGCTGGTACGAGATCCACGATTGGCTCGCCGAGGCGCCTTGGGACGACGAGCCCAGTGCGTTCATCGCCGGCGAGTTCCGCAGCTACCTGGAGGAGCAACGCATGAGCCAACATTCAGTCGACTGGGACTATATCCGCGGAGTGCCGGCCATGCTGCATCTGAGCGACATGCTGGAGGCGGCCATCCAGGAGGCCGTTCCGGGGGAAGCGCTCAAAAGGACAGGCGGATGGAGCTGGCGGGGGTACAGGATTCCGCCGAGCCTCTGGTGCGGGGTTCGATACCATGCGCCGCTCATCATCGTGTTTGAGGACAACAACGGCTACCACCCCGTCACCTACCATCGGGAGCTGGATCTCCAGGACACCCACTTTTTTGCCCTCAACAAGAACCAGCAGTTCGAGCGCCTGATCCGGTTCGTGGCGGAGGCCTGGAGTGGCGCGCCGAGGGAGGAAAGCCTGAGCGAATGCCCCGAGCAGGAGGAGGACCCGGCCGTCGCGGAACAGGAACTCTAGCCGCGGACGCCGGCGCCCCAAGGTGCGGAGGGGTGCCGATTCCGCCCATCAGCCCACGGAGCAATGAGAGTGGACACCAGCGCACAGATATCGGTGCTGGCAGCGTACGTGAGGGGTCTTGCCGATTTTGAGGTGCTCCACATGGAGCCCTCCTACGACCACATGGGCGCCACCCTCACCGACGCCCTGCTCCAGTCGGGGCTTCGCTACGAGACGGTGGTGCTCCCCCGGGTACGGGAGATCCTGGCCCATCCCGAGGCGGCCACGACGAGCGGCTTTCTCTGCCTGCTCGAGTCCAGTGGCGCCAAGACCCTCCTCCGCTGGAAGTCCGACGCCAAGCCACAGTGTGTCCTCGCCGTGACGTGCATGCTGTGCGAGCAGGGGATCGAGACCGAGGACGGCCTGCG
>JAAZBY010000196.1 GCA_012513595.1 Chloroflexota bacterium | reverse complement strand
TGGGGGGGGGGGGAGGCGGCAGCGTCCCGCCGGGCCGCAGACGTGCCCCCGCCGTAGGAGGTGCCTCGTGCCCGTCCGCGACGACATCGCCCGCTTCGCCCGCACCTACGCGGTGCGCCTGTCCGTCGAGGGCCTGCCCTGGCGGTACTACCGCCTCGGCCAGGGCCCGCCGGTCCTGTGGCTCACCGGCGGGCTGCGCCGCGCGGCGCTGGCCTGCGCCTCTCTCACGCTCCTCGCCGAGCGGCACACCGTCATCGCCCCGGACTATCCGCCGGTGCGCACCATCGGCGAGTACCTAGCCGCCCTGGACGCCATCCTGCAGGCCGAGGGCGTCGCCCGCTGCGCCCTGGCCGGGCAGTCGTACGGCGGCCTGCTGGCCCAGGCCTACCTGGCCCACGCGCCGGCCGCCGTCGAGCGCCTAGTGCTGACGAGCAGCGGCCCGGCCGACTATGGCCGCGCCTGGTTGCCCGTCGAGCAGGCCTGCATCGCCCTGGCCCGGCTGCTGCCCGAGCGAACGGTCATGAACCTCCTGGCCGGCGGCCTGCTCCGCGCCCTGGCCCTGCCGGGGGACGTGCGCTCCGAGTGGAGCGAGGTGCTGCGCGGCGTCCTGACCGAGGAGCTGACGCGCCAGGACGTCATCTCTCACTTTGCCGTGGCCGCCGACCTCATCCGCAGGCGCATCGTCCTGCCGGCCGCCTACCGCGGCTGGGCCGGCAGCGTGGCCGTGCTCAGCGCCGACAACGACCCGACCCAGAGCCCCAAGGACCTGCCCCGTTACGAGCGCCTGTTCGGCCGCCCGGTGCGCCGCATCAGCCTCGGGAACGTGGGGCACGCCGGAGTGCTGCACGACCCGGCGTGCTACGTGCGCCTCCTGGAGGACGCCCTGCGCGGTTGATCGGCGACCTGCGGCCGAAGCGCCGGCCCTCCCGGCGCTAGACCCGGCTCACCAGCCCGTCCAGCTCCTCGTTGAGGCGACGGATCTCGGCCCGGGTCTCCCCCAGCTCCGCGAGGGCGGTGTCGATCTGTGGCTGGTACTTGCCGTGCACGCGCGCCAACGCCGGGGGCTCCTTCCACCGTTTGTATGCGAACATGGCGCCCCAGCCCAGGATCGCGGCCAGGGGCAGCCCCACGCACGGCCCCTTGCTTCCGAGCGCCGCCGACAGGCCGACCACGGCGAGCCCAATGGCGACCCCGAGCAGCTGGGCCCTGCTGCGGACGCGGTTCTTGGCGGCGTCGAGTCGCGAGGCGGTCACCCCCAGGATCCTCTCGGCTTCGGCCGTCAGGCGCAGCTCGCGCTGGGCCAAGTGCTCTCTGGCCCGCTCTTTGGCCAGGAAGCTGGTGTCCGCCTTGATGTCCACCAGCACCCCCAGTGGCGCGCCGGAGGCGCCCTGGGTGATCAGCACCTGCGCGCCGCAGTAGGCGCAGGCCCGCACCGCGCCAACCGCGGGGTCCTCAACGCTCCCTCCGCACTTGGGGCACTGCACGACCCTGGTTTCCACTCTTGTCTCCTTCGCCTGCGCTGCGCCTTCGCCGAGCAACAAGTCCGTGGTTGTGACGCGCCAGTTCAGCACCCGGGCCCGCCTTTGGCCCCGGCTCGGTCGCCTGCGACCGGTTCTACTGACGATCATACTTTACACCGTTCTGGCCCGCAAACTGCTCTTCAGTCACCTCGGGCATGGTGCTTTTGAGTGTGCGGGGGTGTGGCGATCGGGCAGCCCCCCCTCCCCCCCAACTCCCCGCGCCGCGCAGCCCGGCCCGTGCTATACTGTGTCTGCCAGCCCGGCAGGTCCAGGGCATTCGGCCCGGGCGGCACCCGGCCCCAGTCCCCTCCCGCTCCGTCGTGGGCGCCGCCCCGCGGTTCAGCAAGGAGCGGTCCCCATGCGTACGAGATGTGTTCAGCTTTCCCTGGCCGTGGCACTGTCCGCGGCCCTGGCCATCGCCCCCCTCACGGCCAGCGCCGACCCGCCCGTCCCCCTCGCCACCGGCGCCGACTGGGACGGCCTCAGCGTCACCGCCCCCACCGTCATCGGCAGCCCCGGCCACTATGAGATGTGGTACCAGGGCCGCGGCCTCACCTTCTACGGCTATGGCTCCTCCCTCGGCTATGCCACCTCGGCCGATGGCAAGGCCTGGACCAAGCACGCCCTCAACCCCGTGCTGCTGCCCGGCGACCCCGGCGCCTGGGATGACGCCTACCGCGGCCAGGTGGCCGTCCTGGCCGAGGCCGGCCTCTACAGGATGTGGTACTCGGCCGGGCGCTCGAGCGGCGCCTGGCAGACGGGCTACGCCACCTCGGCCGACGCGGTGCACTGGAACGTCTACGCCTCCAACCCCGTGCTCCCCTCCGGGCCGGCCGGCTCCTGGGACGAGACCGAAGCCGACGGCCCCACGGTGATCAAGGATGGCGCCCTGTACAAGTGCTGGTACTATGGCTGCACCGCCGGCTATGCCGAGTGCAGCATCGGCTACGCCACCTCTCCCGACGGCATCCACTGGACCAGGTACCCCGGCAACCCGGTCCTCCAGGCCACCCCCGCCTCGTGGGATGCGTCGGGCCTGGCCTGGCCGCGCGTCATCAAGAACGGCACCACCTATGAGATGTGGTACCACGCGGACGGCAAGCTCGGCCGGGCCACCTCCCCCGACGGGATCACCTGGACCAAGTACGCCGGCAACCCGGTCCTCTCCAGCGGCTGGGGCGGCGGCACGGTCGGGGTGTCCTCGCTGCTCCTCGATGGCGCCACCTACCGGATGTGGACCCACTCCGGCACGGGCGCCAGCCGCGGCATCGGCTACTTTGAGTCGACCGATGGCATCGTCTGGACGCAGCCGGTGGCCAACCCGATCCTCGTGCCCGGCAACGGCGGCATGCTCATCAAGGCCAACTATGACGCGGACCAGGTCGTGGCCCGCACCATGCCCGATCTGCCCGTCACCATCGCCGTCAGCCGCCAGGGAACGCCCAAGGCCTCTATCAGCGGGACGAGCGACGCCTCTGGCACGTACCGCTCTTGGGAGCACAACGAGGCCTGGAGCCCCGCGCGGCCCGACATCCTCCCCGGCGACACCGTGACGGCCACCGCCGGCGCCTTCTCGGCGTCCATTGCCCCCGTCGGCGAGATCCGCGCCCAGGCCTATGCCGACCGCGACACCATCGAGGGCACCATCCAGGCCCCCTCGCTGGCGCCGGCCTCCGTCACCGTGCTGTGCGAGGTGTGGACCGACCCCTCCACGATCGCCGTCGACACGGGGGTGCCGGCGAACGGCGGGGCCTTCCAGTGCGACTTTGCCGGGCGGGCCGACCTGGTCGGCGGGCTGGGTGGCGACGCCGCCTACCTGGAGCCGGACGGCGACATGGTGAGCGTCCAGGTGATGACCCCCTACATGGAGGTCTTTTACGGCGCGCGCGACGGCGTGGGCGGCATCTATGCGCCGGGGCACGCCTTTACCGTCACCGTCACGAGCGCCCTGGGCGCCGTCAAGGCGACGGCGGCGATCACGACGACCGACGGTGGCGGCTGGTGGGGCCACGGGTTCCGGCCCGACTGGTCAGGCGGAGACTGCTGCGACTGGCAGCCCGCCCCGCCCGACATCGTCCCCGGCGACCGGGCCGCGTTTCTCTCTGACGACGGCTATACGAACACGGTGCGCGTGGGCACCATCTATGGCGTGGTCGACGTGGCGAAGGATGCCGTCAGCGGGCCGCTCTACGCCCCCTGGTGGAGCACGGCGCTCGAGGTCTGGTGCCACCCGCAGACGATGTGGCCGCCGATGTATCGCCGTTCCAGCGCCACGCCCGACGGCGCGGTGCCCTATTCGTGCTCATGGCAGGCGGTCGACGACTCGGGCGAGCCGTGGGACATCCTGCCCGACGACGAGGTGATGGTGCATTATGTTGAGCCGGACGGTGACCTGGTGTACCGCACCATGATCGCCGAATCGGGGGCGCCCTCCGGGCCCCTGCGGCTACCGCTGATCATGCGCGGGCGCTAGGCGCAGGACGGGGCGCCAGGCCGGGCGGCACCCGTCCTGGCCCCAGCGGCCGGTGTGTGCGGCCCGGCGGCGGGGTGCTCTTTCCTCCGCCACCGTCCGCCTAGCCGGGGATCTCGTCGAGGAGCTTGACCAGCTCCTTCATGGCCTCGTGTGATTGGGCGTGGATGCTGGCCAAGGCCGCAGAGTGCTTGGAGACCGCCGCCTCGCGCTCGGCCTCCGCCGCCGACAGGGCCTTGGCGTGGCTCCGCGACGTGTACACCACCAAGATCAGCGCACCCAAAGACAGGGCCAGGAGGACTTTCCACCACAGCCCGCCGGCGTTCACCCGTAGTGCCCACCAGAGCAGTCCACCAGGTAACAGGATGCCCAGGAGCAGTCCGCCACAGCCGCCTTGGCCGCTGGCGGGCTGCGGGTCGCTCGGTGCCCGCTCCGGCGGCGCTGCCCGCGCTGCGAGCTCGGCCTCCTCGCGAGTGAGCGCGTCAAAGCGCGACAGCACCGCCTCAATGCGGTCCAGCAGCGCCCCGTTGATCGCCGCTGCCGGGGTGCCGCTGGCGCCGCGGGCGGCGCTCGCCCGGGGCCCGGCCCTGGTTCCGCTGCTTGCCGGCACGTACACGTAGGCGGCGGCCTCCCGGGGGCGGGGTAGCGGCCGGCTGGTCACCCGCGGGGCTGGTGCGTCCGGCGCAGAACGGGCCTCGGCCGGCGCGTCGGTCAGGCTCGCCGGGGGGCTGGCCGAGACGTCGAGGGCATCCCCCCGCGGGCGGGGGGCTCTCTGGCTGGTCACCCGTGTGGCCGGGGCGTCCGGCACAGAACGGGCCTCGGCCGGCGCGTCGGTCGGGCTCACCGGGGAGCTGGCCTCGACCCTGGGGCGGACCGGCATCCGGATGGGCACCGCAAGGATGGCGCCCTGGGCGTCCTGGTCGATCAGGGCGTGGGCGCCGCAGCGGGCGCAGGCCCGCACCGTGCCGACCGTGGGGTTCACGACGCTTCCTCCGCATCGGGGGCACTGCGCTGCGCTGGGCTCCACGCCATCCTCCTTTGGCTGCCGTGCAGTGCAAGACGTTGGGCCATGGTTGGCGTGCGTCCGCTCACATCCCGACGTTTTCACTGCCTGCGACCATATCGGCCACCACCCTATGCCGCCGGGATGATAGGCCATACGGTCCAGCAGCACAAACCCCTCTGCCGTGGGGCCGAGGCAGCTCAGCGGGGTCTTTAGCCCCTGGCGCCCGCCCGGCGGAGAGCCTGTCGGCGGCAAGTGCGGGGCGAAGCGCCTGGCGCAAGACGGCGACCCGACCGTTGTCATTCCGAGCGGAGTCCGCGGAGCCGCCGGTCCGGAGACTCCGCTCGGCACGACAAGGCGAAAGGCCTGCCACGGCCGGACGGACGCGAGCCCCCCGGATCGCAGCAGTCGGGCTCGCCGCCTTCAGACCCCCGGGGTCCCGGCCGGGGACGGCCGGTAGACCCCAGGGGTCATGATGCCGCCCGGCGGCGAGGCTCTGTACCTTCGCGGTTCTTGTCGCGCAAGAGCGGCGACCTGTCCCGAGGTCCGGCGAGGGATGGGGCGCCGCACTCCATATCGGCCC
>JAAZBY010000195.1 GCA_012513595.1 Chloroflexota bacterium | reverse complement strand
CTCCTGATGGCGGGCTGCGCCGCACAGGCCGCGCAGTAAGCGGCAAAGAGCGCTCGGGTGGCCGCGTCGTGGGGGGCCAGATCTTCCGGGTGCCACTGGACGCCGAGCACAAAGTGGCCGTCTGCGCCGGCGGGCTCGATCGCCTCGATGATGCCGTCGGCGGCCCGTGCCGTCACGCGGAAGCCCTCGGCCAGGCGCTCGATGGCCTGGTGGTGCCGGCTGTTCACAAGGATCGTGAGGGCACCGGGCCCGTCGTGCCCGTTGCTGTAGATGGCGGCCAGCCGCGATCCCGGGGCGACCTGCACGGCGTGCGCCCGATGTGGCGCCGGCGCGGCATCCTGGTGCGCCAGGGCGCCGGACACGTCCGAGGGGATGTCCTGGATCAGTGACCCGCCGGCGGCCACGTTGAGCAGCTGGATCCCGCGGCAGATGGCCAAGATCGGCAGGCCGTCGGCCAGGGCCCAACGGGTCAGGGTCAGTTCCAGCGCGTCCCGCTCGGCGTCGACCAGCTTGACCTTGCCCGCGTCGGCCGCGCCGTACAGCTCTGGGGCGACGTCACCGCCGCCGGCCAGCAGGAGGCCATCGAGGCGCCGGTAGGCGGCGCGCAGGAGCGGCTCGCTGGCGGGGGGCACGAGCAGGGGCGCGCCCCCGGCGGCGACAAGGGCTTCACAGTAGGAGGCCCTCACGGCGTATTCGCCGGGGCCGTTGCCGCGGGCGACGGCGGGGATACCGATCACTGGGTGCAAGGTGTTCCTCCGTGGGTGGGCTGGCGACAGGTGGCTCAGGGCGTGGCCTGCTGGCCGCCCAGGTCGCGGCAGAGGTACAGGCGGCCGGCGCCGGCCACCCGGCTGAAGCCGCAGACCTGGAAGCCGGCGTGGGTGAACAGGAGCAGGCCCGGGTTTTCGGCCGGTACCGCGGCCAGCAACGAGGCCGCTCCGCGCGCGGAGGCCGCCCGGGCCGCAGCCGCCAGCAGTCGCGTGCCGATCCCCCAGCGGCGGTATTCCGGTCGCACGTAGACGTCGCGCAGCGCCAGGACCCCCTGCGCCGAGACGTCGTCCGCGCCGAGATAGCCGACGACCTCCCCCTCCTCCAGGGCCACCAGGAGGAGCGGCGACTCCTCGACGGGGCGCTGCTCGGTGGGCGGGCACAGGGCGGCCACGCCTTGCGGGGCCAGGCTGGCTACGCGACGGCGCTGGGCGGCGTCAGCCTCCCGGCAGCGGATGGTGGCCGCGCGCGCCCATTGGCCCAGCACGCGGCGGTGCAAGGGGAAGGCGATCTCGGCGGGGAGGTCGCCCGGCGCAAAGAAGCGGGCCTCGCTGGCATCGGCTCCCGGGCGGAGCGCCCCGCCCACGGCGTGCGCCGAATAGATCACCAACACCCCGCCGGGGAGGGCGTCCATCTGAAACGAGTAGACGCCGATGAACTCATCGAGAGCGACCTCCAGGCCGGTCTCCTCCAGCGTCTCCCGCGCGGCGGCCTCTTCCGGGCGCTCGCCGGCCTCGGCATAGCCGGCCGGCAGACCCCACTGGCCGCAGCCCGGGTCGACGCCCCGGCGCACCAAGAGCACGCGGTCCTCCTGAAGGAAGAGGCAGCCGGCGGCCACCACCGGGTTGACGTAATGCACGTATCCGCAGGTCGGGCAGACCATGCGCTCCCGCTCATCGGTAAGGCGTGGCGTGAGCCGCGCCCCACAGCGCGGGCAATAGTTCGCCTCCAGCACGTTGCCCCCCAGACTCATGGCGGACCAGACCCCCGACATTATAGGCGCTGGGAAGAGGGGGCTCAAGTTCGCGCCCCATGAGAAGGCCGGCTGCTATGGCCCGACACCGGTTGAGTACAGTATTATGCACTGGCGCCGCGTTGACGCAGCCGCGACGCACGCCTATACTTACGGTTCAGATCGACTCTGGTGGCCCGAAAGGGGCGGCTATGGCCAAGGTCAGGGACGATACGCCCGTCCGCCGACAGTACCTCGACATCAAGCGCCAGCACCGCGATGCCATCGTGTTCTTTCGCCTCGGCGACTTTTACGAGACGTTCGACGAGGACGCCCAAGTCGCCGCGCGCGAGCTGGACGTGGTGCTCACCTCTCGCAACGTGGCCAAAGGCCAGCGCGTGCCGATGGCCGGGGTGCCCTACCATGCTGCCGAATCGTACATTGCCCGGCTGATTGCCCGCGGGTACAAGGTGGCCGTTTGCGAGCAGCTCGGTGAGCAGGAGGGCGGCGGGCTGATGGCCCGGCAGGTCGTCCGCGTGGTGACCCCGGGGACCGTGGTCGAGCCGGCCCTCCTCGCCGACAAGCGCAACAACTACTTGGCCGCCCACGTGCAGGGCGCCAAGGGCGTCGGCCTGGCCTATGCGGACATCACCACCGGCGAGTTCGCCGCCACCGACATCGTCGATCCGCAGGCCGAGGTCTCGGCGCTGCGCGAGCTCGGGCGTCTGGCGCCGGCGGAGTTGATCGTCTCGGACGGCGGCGACCCCTTTGCGGCGCAGGGCGGCGCTCTGGCGCAGGAGGCCGCGGCGCGTTACCCGTCCCTGGCGGAGCTAGGCGCCGCGCTGGCCCTCTATGACGAGTGGCGCTTTGAGGCGGGCAACTGCGAGCAGGCCCTCCGCGAGCACTTTGAGGTGACCACGCTGGAGGGCTTTGGCCTGGACGGGCACCCCCTGGCGGCGCGCGCGGCCGGTGTGCTCGTCCAGTACTTGCGGGAGCATCAGCCGGGCGCCCTGGCGCAGCTCGCCTCGCTCTCCGTCTACTCGGTCGAGTCGTACATGACGCTGGACGCCGCCACCCGCCGCAGCCTGGAGATCACCGAGTCGATGCGCGGGCGGGGGAGCGAGGGCTCGCTCCTCAGCATCATCGACGAGACTCTCACCCCTATGGGCGGGCGCCTGCTGCGCCGTTGGCTGGGTCAGCCGCTGCTAGACCTGGCGGCAATCACCGAGCGGCAGACGGCCGTCGACGTGGCCTTCCGCAACACGCCGCGCCGGGCCGCTCTGCGCGCTGCGCTGCGCGGCTACGGCGACCTCGAACGGCTGGCCAACCGCGTGGTGCAGGGCGTGGCCGGGCCGCGTGACCTGTTGGGCCTGCGCGCCGCGCTGGAGCGCAGCGCCGAGATCGGCGCCCTGGCGACGCGCCTGGCCGAGGAGAGCGATCTGCCCGGCGCCGCCGCGCTCTACCCGCTGAACGGGGAGGGCCTGGCGCCCCTCGACGAGGTCATCGCGCTCGTCGGGCGGGCCATCGTCGACGAGCCCCCCGCCACCCTGGCCGGCGGGGACGTCATCCGTGAGGGGTACTCGGCCGAGCTGGACGCCATCGAGGCCTCCGTGGCCGACGCGAAGCGCTGGGTGGCCCGCCTCGAACAGGTCGAGCGCGACCGCACCGGCATCAAGTCACTCAAGGTGGGCTACAACAAGGTCTTTGGCTACTACCTGGAGGTCACCAAGGCCAACGCCGAGATCGTCCCGGCGGACTATATCCGCAAGCAGACTTTGGTGAACTCGGAGCGCTACATCACCCCCGAGCTGAAGGACAAGGAAGCCCTGATCCTGAACGCTGCTGAGCGCACCCAAGAGCTGGAGGCCGCGCTCTACCGGGGGCTGCTCGCCGAGCTGGCGCTGCAGGCGCCGGCGCTCCTGGCCACGGCGCGGGCGGTGGCGCACCTCGACGTGTTCCTCGGCCTGGCCGAGCACGCCGCTGCCCACCACTATGTGCGGCCAACGCTCTCCGACGACGATCGCCTGGAGATTGTGGCCGGGCGGCACGCCGTCGTCGAGCGGATGCTGCCGGCTGGCGCCGCCTTTGTGCCCAACGATGTGCGCCTCTCGCACGAGGAGGCGATCCACATCATCACCGGCCCGAACATGAGCGGCAAGTCGACCTTCCTGCGGCAGGTGGCCCTCATCGCCCTGCTGGCGCAGGTGGGCTCCTTCGTGCCGGCCGAGTCGGCGCACGTGGGCCTGGTGGACCGCATCTTTGCCCGGGTGGGCGCCCAGGACCAGATCGCCGCGGGGCAGAGCACCTTCATGGTCGAGATGGTGGAGATGGCCAACATCCTCCACCATGCCACCCCGCGCAGCCTGCTGATCCTCGATGAGATCGGCCGCGGCACCAGCACCTACGACGGCATTTCCATCGCCTGGTCGGTGGTCGAGTTCCTGCACAACCACCCGCGGCTGCAGTGCCGCACGCTCTTTGCCACCCACTACCACGAGCTGACCGATGTGGAGGCGCTGCTGCCGCGGGTGCGCAACTACAACGTGGCCGTGGCCAAATCGGGCGAGCAGATCGTGTTCACCCATCACATCGTGCCGGGCGGGGCCGACCGCTCCTATGGCATCCACGTGGCCCAGATGGCCGGCCTGCCCAAGGCGGTGGTGCACCGCGCCGAGGAGATCCTCCAGGAGCTGGAGAATGCCGACCAGCGCAGCCCCGGCGCGCGCCTGATCCGCGAGCCGCAGCAGCTGCCCCTGTTCGCCACGCCCCATCCGGTGGTTGAGGCGCTCCGCACGCTCGACGTGATGTCCATGTCGCCGATCGAGGCGATCAACACGCTCTACGACCTGCAGCAGAGGGCCAAGTAGGCCATGCGGCCCCGCCGGCGCCTGGCCTGGCGCCTGCTGGCCATCGCCCTGGTGGGGCTGGCCGTCGTGGCGGGCTGGGCGCTGACGGCCTTCCCCGCCAAGAGCGTTGTCGACGCCGAGCAAGGCCGGCTGGAGGCGCCCTCTCCCTGGCTCGCGCCGGGCCGCACCGTCGGGCAGACCTTCCGCGCCCGCTACGCCAACCTGCAAGCCATCGAATGCCGCGTGGCGATGCGCGATACGGAGGTCCCCCTGCCCGCCGGCGCGCAGCTACGCCTTACCCTGGAGCGGACCGATCGCCCCGGCGCCCCGCCTGTGGAAGCCTCGGCCGACCTCGCCGGCCTCCGGCACAACGACACGGTACGGCTGACCTTTCCACCGCTGGGGGATTCGGCCGGCGCCGCCTACCGGGCCACGCTGTCCGTTGCGGACGACTATGGGCTGGCCCTGTGGGCCACCTCGGGAGACGCCTATGCCCCCGGCGAGATGCTCGCGGACGGTGCGCCGCAGGTCGGCGACCTGACCTTCACCACCGAGTGCGGCGTCACCTGGCGCGAGGTGGCTGGCGACCTGGCGCGCATGGCCGCGCGGGGCTGGCGGCTGCTCCCGGGGGTGTTCCTGGCGCTCGTGGCCCCCGGTTGGGCGCTGGATAGCCTGCTCCTGGGCGGCCGGCGTGACGACCCGTGGGTGCGCGTGGGGCGCCTGGTGGCGCTCAGCCTGGCCTTCTGGGCCCTCCTGGCGCTCTGGTCGGGGGCGGCGGGCATCCATGTTGGCGGCCGGGCGGCCTGGGGAGTGCTGGCGCTGCTGGGGCTGGCCGCGGTCTGGCAGGCATACCGGCGGCGGTCCCAAGGGGCACCTCCCCCCCGACCCCTCTCCCGCCGCGTGGGAGAGGATGGCCGGCCTCGCTGGCTGCGCGGGGGTGAGGTTCGCCTCCGCCCGATCAGCCCCGCGGACCTGGCCATGGTTGTGGTGCTGGTCTTTGCGGTGGCCGGGCGGGCACTCAACGCCCGCGCCCTGCTGGCCCCGGCCTGGGTGGACGGCCTGCACCACACCGTGCTCACGCGGCTGATCTCCGAGAACGGTGGAGTGCCGGAATCCTACCTGCCCTATCTCCCCGTGGAGCACCTGCATTACCATTTCGGCTTCCACGCTGCGGCGGCGGCGCTGACCTGGCTGACCCCGCTCGACCCAGCGCAGGCCGTGCTGGTGGCCGGCCAGGCGCTGAACGCGTTGGCCGCGCTGGCCGCCTACACTCTGGCGACCTGGCTCTTCGGCCGGCGCTGGGCGGGCGTGGGCGCGGCGCTGGTGGCCGGGTCGCTCTACTACCTGCCGGCCTACTATGTCTCCTGGGGACGGTACACACACCTCGCCGGGTTGGTGTTGCTGCCGGCGGCCCTGCAGGCCGCGCAGCGGACGCTGCGACGGGGCGGCGCGCGGCACGCGCCGGCGGCCGTGCTGCTCGCGGCTGGGCTGGCCCTCACGCATTACCGCGTCCTGCTGTTCTACCTACTGGCCTGGCCGCTCCTCTTGGCCTGGCAGGGGCTGCGCGGGCGGCCGACGGCTCGGCGGTGGGGGAGGATGGCAAGCGCTGCCGGGCTGGTGGCCGGCGGAACGCTCGTGGCCATCGCCCCGTGGGTCTGGCGGATGGTCGGGTGGGTGCTTCCGCAGCTGGGCAGCATCTACGGCGGCTGGCGGGCGACGGAGGGCGCCTCCAACGCGCTGTCGACCGGCCTGCTGACCGCCTACTGGGCGGGGGTGCTCCTCTGGCTGGCGGGGCTTGGCCTCATCGTGGGCCTGGCACGGCGGCGGGGAGGGGCGGCCTTCCTGGGAGCCTGGGTGGGGGCCTGGTTCCTGGCCGCCAACCCGCGGGCCCTGGGCCTGCACGACATCTGGCTTCTGGATAACGAGGCGGTGGTGATCTCCCTGTGGCTGCCGATCGCCGTCCTGTGCGGCCTGCTGGCCGCCGAGGCCGGCACGGCGGCACGCTGGGCGCGGAGCCGCCTGCACTGGCCGCGGCCGCGGGGGTGGCTCGGCGCGGCGCTCGTGGGGGGCACGGCCATGCTCGCGGCGGCCGGCACCTGGGCGCATCTCAACCTGGTGAACCCCGTCACCGTGCTGGTCACCGAGGACGACGTCGCCGCCTTTGCCTGGGTGCGGGAGAACACCCCGCCCGAGGCCCTTTTCCTGATCAACTCGCGCCTATGGGTCGGCGACCTCGTCGTCGGCAGCGACGGGGGCTACTGGTTACCGATGTTGGCGGACCGGCAGACGACGCTCCCCTGCGTCCTCTACCACCACGGAACGCCCGCCTACCGCGCCGCGATTACGGGGCTGGCTGCCGCCGTCGAGGAGGCCCCCTCTCTCGACGACCCCGCCCTGCTCGGGCGGCTGCGGCAGGCGGGCGTTACGCACGTGTACGTGGGGGCGCGCGGCGGCCGGCTGATGCCGCGCGACCTGGACGCGAGCCCCCACTATCGGACGGTGTACTCCTCAGGGCCGGTGCGCGTCTACGCCCTGGCCCCGTAGGGCGGCCCCTAGAGGATGTCCGCGACGTAGACCGGGTTACTCCAGGCGGTGCCGCCCCGGCCGTCGTGGCATTCCACGCGCAGGAAGACCTGCTCCTCGCGGATCGGCAGGGTGGCAGCGTCCAGCGACTGCCCCGCCGGCGCGTCAAAGCGCTTGCCGCGCGGGCCGCGGGCGTGGAAGACGATGGAGGCACAGGGGCTGCAGCGCACCGTCAGGGCAGGCGTGCCATCAGCCGTGGGCACCACGGAGAGATCGCTGATCGCGGGGCCCGTGGTGGAGTAAAAGGCCCCGTCGGCCAGCGCCGCCAGGACGGCGGTCTCGCTGTTCTCCTCGGCGCGCACCATGACCCAGCCGCGCCCCTCGGCGCCGTGCTTCCAGTGCACGTCATCCACGGCCAGGCCCGTCAGGCGTCGCCCGGCGCCCAACAGCTCGTCCCAGTGGACGCGCGAGTAGCCCAGCCCGCGGGTGAGGTCGCACACTGCGTTGTACACCTCGATCCCGGCCACCGGGGTGACGGGCATGATCTCAGCGGAGGATTGGCCCGTCCAGTACGGATGGGCAAAGTAGGGCAGCCCGCCGAGGGCACGCACCGCGTTGGCCAGCTCTTCGGGGCACGCCTCCAGCTCGCGCGGCGGCAGTGCCGAGAGGCCCACACAGAGCATGTGGTAACCGGGCCCGTGCAGCTCAGCCCCGGCCACCTGTAGCAGGCCGTCCGCACGCGCCACCCCCGAGCCCGGCGTGAACACCCAGTGGTCGGTGATGGCCAGAAAGTCGTACCCGTGGTCGCGGTACCAGTCCAGGGCGTCGGCCGGGCTGAGTGCGCCGTCCGACTGGATGGTGTGCGTGTGCAGGTTGCCCTTGAGCCACCTGCCGGGCAGGGAGAACGGAGAGGTCCAGGTCATGGGTCAGCCTCCTGCAATGCGGGGATGCGTCGGCTGCCAGCAGGCAGCCCGGCGAGTATAGCGGGGCGTGCCCGGCGCGGCAACCGGGCCCGAGTGGCTAGAGTGGGGGGCTTTCTGCGGCGCGGCGACGGTCGAGGGCATCTTTGGCCCGCTTGAGGCGAAAGCGCTCCTCGCGCTCCTTCTCCTCGAGGGTGTCCTCAATCCAGCGCAGAGACGCCTCGTACTGGGGGATGAAGACGTGCTCGAGGGCGTTCACGCGGCGCTGGGTGCGCCGCAGCTCGTAGGCCAGGCGCCAGATAGTGGTGACCGCCTCCGACAGGCGCCCCATCATGCCCAACGCTTTGCCCCACTCTACGCGGGCCTGGTCCAGGAGGACGCTGGTGTCGCCAAAGCCGTACACCAGAGCGGCCTCGGGCACCTGGGCGTGCACCATGGGGACGGCCACGCCCATCACGGCGCGAGGGGTGATGCGCACGTCGATCTCTTGCCCCCGCTGCAGTGCCGTGCGCCGCACCCGCTCGGTGCCCATCACCGCACGGGCCTGCCGCAACAGGCCATAGGCTACGTCGAACTGCTCCTCCACGGCGCGCTGCACGTCCTCAGCATCGCCGATCACCCGTACGATCTCGGCCACCAGCACGTCGCGTTTGCGGTCCAGCAGCTCGTAGCCCTGGCGGGCCAGGGCCAGGCGCTGGCGCACCGTCTGTAGGTTGCTGCGGGTGGCCGACAGCCTCAGGCGCGGCATGGTCAGGCCTCCTGGGGCGGGGTCTCGGGGTAGTTGGCGTCGAGGAAGGAGGAGCGGATGCGGGTGAGTTCGCCTCGGGGCAGCAGGCGCAACACGCGCCAGGCGGCGCCGAGGGTCTCCTCCACGGTGCGCGCCTGGTCACGCCCCTGCTGCACGAACTCTTGCTCAAAGCGGGTGCCCATCTCAAGGTAGCGCCTGTCCGTGTCGGACAGCTCCTCGTCGCCAATCACCGCTGCCAGTGAGCGAATCTCCTGGACGTGGGCATAGGAAGCGTACAGCTGGTTGGACACGTCCGGGTGGTCGGCGCGCGTATAGCCCTCGCCGATGCCGTCCTTCATCAGGCGAGACAGAGAGGGCAACACGTCGATGCAGGGGTAGATGCCGCGGCGAAAGAGGTCGCGACCGAGGACGAGCTGCCCCTCGGTGATGAAACCGGTCAGGTCGGGGATGGGGTGGTTGATGTCGTCGTTCGGCATGGTCAGGATGGGCACCTGGGTGATCGACCCGGGCCGGTCCGCCAGGATGCCGGTGCGCTCGTAAAGGGAGGCCAGGTCCGAGTACAGGTAGCCCGGGTAACCCTGGCGGCTGGGGACCTCGCCATGTTCGGAGGCCAACTCGCGCAGCGCCTCCCCATAGTTGGTCATGTCGGTCATGATCACCAGGACGTGCATGCCGCGGTCAAAAGCCAGGAACTCGGCCAGCGTCAGCGCCACCCGTGGGGTCATGATCCGCTCCATCGGGGGGTCATCGGCCAGGTTCAGGTACATGGCCGTCGAGGAGAGCGCGCCGCTTTCGGCGAACGACTGCCGGAAGAACTCTGCATCGTCATGCTTGACGCCCATGGCCGCGAACACGACCGAAAAGTCCTCGCCCGTGTTGGCCAGCTGGGCCTGCCGGGCGATCTGGGCGGCCAGCTCGTTGTGTGGCAGGCCGCTGCCGGAGAAGACGGGCAGTTTCTGCCCGCGGATCAGGGTGTTCATGCCGTCGATGGCCGAGATGCCCGTGACGATGAGGTCGCGCGGGTAGGTGCGCCGCGTCGGGTTGATCGGTGCGCCGTTCACATCCCGGTGGTCCTCGGCCACGGGCGGGGCGATGCCGTCGAGCGGCTCTCCCAGCCCGTTGAAGACGCGCCCCAGCATGGCGGTCGCCACCGGCGCGTACAGCGGCCGCCCGCTAAAGCGGACGCGGGCGCTGCTCACCTGCATGCCGGTAGTGCCGCCCCAGACCTCGACGACGGCAGCCCGCTCGCCGGCCTCGAGGACGCGGCCGCGACGGATCGCGCCGCCGGGCAACAGGACCTCGACCGCCTCGTTGTAGCCGACGCCACCGGCGCCCTCTACCACGATGATAGGCCCATAGATGGCGGCCAGGCCCTCAACCTGCTTGGTGGGCAGCAGGGGGCGGTAGGGCGGGCGTGTCTGCCCGATGGTGCTCATGGCGCATAGTCCTTCGCGATGCGGTCCATCGCCTCGTCCATCTGGTCGCTCAGGGTGGCGTACTCTTCGAGGTGGTCGTTGGGCACGCCCCCCTTGGAGCGGACCAGCGCTGGCCAGGCGGCCACCTCGTCCTGCAGGCGGAAGGAGGGCGCGCCCATGGCGATGATGCGGCTGCCCCGCTCGTAGCCGTGCAGGATGGTCCGCAGGATGGCCATCTGCTTGGGCGGAGTCGTGTAGGCGTCGACGGGGTCCAGCGCGTTCTGCTGCAGGAAGGCCTCGCGGATGATGCGCGCCACAAAGAGAAGGAAACGTTGCGCATCGGGCAGGCTGTCAGGGCCCACCAGGCGAACGATCTCCTGCAGCTGCGATTCCTGCTGGAGGATGCCCATCACCTGCTGGCGCACCGCATCCCACTGGTCTGAGACGTGCTCGGCCCACCAGGGGCGCACGGCCTCGACATAACCGGAATAGGAGTCGAGCCAGTCCACGGCGGGAAAGTGCCGCGCGCTGGCCAGCGTCTTGTCCAGCGCCCAGAAGGCGCGGATGAAGCGGCGGGTGTGCTGGGTGACCGGCTCGGAAAAGTCGCCCCCCGGCGGTGAGACGGCCCCCACGATGCTGACGGAGCCACGCCCGCCGCCTAGTGTCGCCACCAGGCCGGCCCGCTCGTAGAAGGAGGCCAGGCGGGAGGGAAGATAGGCGGGGAAGCCCTCCTCGGCCGGCATCTCCTCCAGGCGGCCAGAGACCTCCCGCAACGCCTCCGCCCAGCGCGAGGTCGAGTCGGCCATCAGGGCCACGTGGTAACCCATATCGCGATAGTACTCGGCCAGCGTGATGCCGGTGTAGATGGAGGCCTCCCGCGCCGCCACCGGCATGTTCGAGGTGTTGGCGATCAGCAGCGTCCGCTCCATCAGCGAACGTCCCGAGCGGGGATCGGTGAGCAGGGGGAACTGGGTCAGCACGTCGGTGATCTCGTTGCCGCGTTCGCCGCAGCCGATGTATACGATCACGTCAGCGTCGGCAAACTTGGCCAGGGCGTGCTGCAGCACCGTCTTGCCCGCGCCAAAGCCTCCCGGTACCGCCGCGGTGCCCCCCTTGGCCAACGGGAACAGGGTGTCGATGACGCGCTGCCCGGTGATGAGCGGCTCGGAGGGCACCAGGCGTTCGAGCACCGGCCGCCTGGTGCGCACCGCCCAGCGGTGCATCATCGTGAGGGTTTGCTCGCCGAGCGGGCCGGCCAGGCGGGCGAGGGGCTCGTCGACCGTGTAGGCTTCGGCGGCGGCCACCCAGGTGAGGCGCCCACTGACCTCCGGCGGGACCAGCACGCGATGCTCGACGAGGGGCGTCTCTGGCACGGTGCCCAGCACCATCCCAGGGCGCGCCTCGTCATCCACCTGTAGGGACGGGCGGAACTCCCAGCGTCTGGCGCGGTCGAGTGGCGGCGAGGCGGCGCCCCTGTGGATAAAGCTCCCCGACTGAACGGCAAGCTCCACCAGCGGCCGCTGGATGCCATCGTAGATGCCACCGATCAGCCCGGGGCCCAGTTCCACGCTCAGCGGCGCCCCGCTGCCGTAGACGCCGTCCCCAGGGGTGATGCCGGTGGTGTCCTCATAGACCTGGATGGTGGCCACGCCCTGGTGGATGGAGATCAGCTCGCCGACGAGGCGGTCCGGGCCCACCAGCACCTGCTCCATCATGCGGGGCGCGCCAGTCAGGGTGGCGCGCGCCACCGGCCCGCTGACCCACACGATCTGGCCTACTTGGTCCACGCTTATCCTCCGAACAGTCTCTGCCGCGCCGGCGGCGGGTCAGGCTCCGGGGCCTGCGGGTGCGTCAGGCGTCAGGCGGCGCTCGATCTCGTCGCGCAGCATGCGGCGCGTGAGCGCCAGGCGCTCGTCAAAGGAGTTGTCCACCATCTGCCGGGAGCCTGCCTTGTGCACGATGGCGCCGCCAATGATCGGCGCGGCATCACGGGCCACCTCAACCGCTGCGACGCCGTAAATGGCCAGGCGCTCGCCAAGCGAGGCCAGGTAGGCGGCCGTTAGCAGGGGCAGGTCCTGCGCGGCCATGGCCACCTGCATGGTCCAGGAAGGGCCGGCCAGCTGCGCAGCAGCATCCTCCAGGAGGTTGGCGAGCACCTCCCGACGGGCGTCGTCGGGCTCCTCGGCCAGGGCCTGCAGCCGCTGGGCGGCCCGCGCCCACAACGAGTCGAGCAGGGCCTGCCGTTGGGCCACGGCCGCCCGCCTGGCCGCCAGCCTGGCCTGGGCGAGCCCCTGCCTGCGGCGGGCCGCCAGGTCCTCGGTGGTGCGGGCCACGGCAGCCAGGCGCTCCGCCTGGGCGGCCTCCTCGGCCTCGCGCAGCAGGCGCTCCGCCTCTTCCTGGGCTTCCATGACGGTGTTCAGCGCCCGCTCGCGGGCCTCCCGGTGCATGTGCGTTTCCAGGCCAGAACCGATCGCCTTGAGCATCGTTACCCTCCCAGCCGCACCCCAACTGCCCGCTGGACGAGGTCCCGAAGGGGGGTCGGTGTGACCTCCGCAGGGGTCGCGCCGGGGATCTCTACCAGCAGGGGCGTCAGGCTGGAGACTTTGAGCTGATCCACGCGCTCCCGCGCCCAGCCCGCCACGTCGCGCGTGACGAGGAGCAGGCCGATGGCCGGGTCGGCCAGCGCCTCGTCGAGGGCAACGCGCAGCTCCGCAGCGGAGCGCACCGCCCGGCCGGGCACTCCCACCAACGAGAAGCCCAACACGCAGTCCTCGTTGCCGATCACCCACATGCGCATCGCAGTGGCACCCTTCTCCGGCGTACTCAGGACCTGAGGATGATGAAAGAGACGATCAGGCCATAGATGGCGATCCCCTCAGCCAGGCCCACAAAGATCAGGGTGCGGCCGAGGATCTCGGGCTTTTCGGTAATGCCGCCGATGGCAGCGGCGCCGGCAATGCCCACGGCGATCCCCGCGCCAATGCAGGCCAACCCCGTGGCCAGGGCAGCGCCGAGCGCCACGTTCGAGGAGGTACCCGCGGCGGGCGCCGCCGCCTGCGCCAGCACGGGTGGCGGCGCGGCAAGATAGATGGCCACCAGCAGCGCGCAGCCGGCCGCTACCAGCCCGTTCACGCCCAGCAGGCCGCCGACGACGGCGCGCAGCGTCAGGAGGGGCCGCCTGCCGCGTCGGGCGATGGCTACCGCGACCATCCCGCCGGCCAACAGCCCGGCGAACACCAACAGCCAAGTTCTCATCATCTGTTCTGCTCCTCTGTTGAGCGAACCGTGCCTACCGCGCCCGGTTCGCCGGATGGGCCGCGTCCAGTGAGGGCAGGGTGAGCGGCTGGAAGGGCACTCCGGTTCCGGTAAAGAACTTGCCGAACAGCTCATAGTACTCGAGCCGCAACGTCTGAATCCCGACGATGAGGCCCTCGAACCCGATCACGAACAGGTTGCCCAGCACGAGCACCAGGCCGCGAGCGAGCACGTGGATCCCGCCGCCCCCGGAGACCATATCGGCCAGCAGCAGCACCACCGTGGTCAGCCCCACGTGGGCCACGGCAAAGGCCCCCAGCCGCACGTACGAGAGGGTGTTGGAGACGTACGAGATGAGCGCCTCGAACAGCTCGAAAAAGGCCTGGATCAGCCCTTCCCCCAAGTTGCCGCGGAACAGGGGCCGCTCACCGGTCAGGAGGTTGGTCAGGGGGTCGCTGAAGAAGAGCATCCCCGCCAGCAACACGGCGCCGGCGGCCAGCCAGATCGGCTCACCACGGCCCGTGGCGATCAGCAGCACCGACCCAACCAGCGACCAGTACAGCAACACGCCGACCAGGCCGTAACGATCGACGATCACCTTGCGCAGCTGCCTGCGGCGAATGGCCGTGATGATGTGCAGGGCGAACCCAATGTTCAGGAGCACCACGCCAAAGGCCACCGACACGCCCAGCAGGGTAAAGATCCCCTCCAACGGGTGCAGCCACAGGGGAGGCACCAGGCTCTCGACGCCAAAGACGCTGCCGTACAAGAGGCCGAACAGCGCCGAGGAGGCGCCACAGGCCACCAGGATCCCGCCCAGGTTGGCAATCGGGGCCAGGAAGGGCACCACCCGCAACATGGCCAGAGCACCGACAACCGTCAGCACCAGGCCGTGCCCGAGGTCGCCAAACATCATCCCGAACATGAGCACGAAACTGAAGGCCAAGAGCGGCGTGGGGTCCATCTCTTCGTAGGCCGGGATGCCATAGGTCGTCACCAGCCCCTGCAGGGGGCGCATGGCCTTGGGGTTGCGCAGCAGGGTCGGCACCTGGTGCGCGGGGCCCGGGGTGTAGGGGGAGTTCTCGTCAAACGTAACGCGCCCGTCCGCCGCGCTCTCCACAGCGGCGCGCAGCCGGGGAACCTGGTCTTTGGGCACCCACCCGGCCACCAGGTAGACCCGCCCGCGCTGCCCAAAGCCGGACATGGCCGTGGCCAGCGACTGGCAGTCGAGCGCGCGGGCGTACAGGGCGTGCAGGCGGGGGGCCACCTCGCGCACCAGCGCCTCTCGCAGGGTGATCAGCTCCTGCAGGCGGGAGGTGGCCTCGGCGATGCGCTCGCCGATCTGTCCCAGCACCTCCTGGGCGTTACCGGTGTACTCCTCAGGGATCTCCAGCCGGTCGAGGAAGGCGCTCTCCAGGGCGCGATCCAGAATGGCGGCGTGTTCCAGCGCGCAGAAGGCGAACACCAACACGCGGCCGGCCTGCTGGTGCACGGGCATGATCGAGTAGGGAATGCGGAACAGGCTGGTCTCCAGCCGGGCCAGGTTCTCAGCGGGGAGGGTGCCGGCCACCAGGTGGAGGTGCTGCAGCTGCCGTAGGTCCGCGATGCTCACCGACAGCGGGGCCAGCATCTCCATGGAGCGGGCGGTAAGCTCCCAGCGTTCCAGCTCGTGGCGCAGGGTGCTCTCTTCGTTGCTGATGGCGTGGGCGCGCGCCTCGATCTGCTGGAGCTCCTCCTCGATGCCGGCCAGCGCCTCGGCGGGGTCCAGCGGCCCGCCGGCCGGCCCGCGGCCCTCGGCGATGCCCAGCGACTGGCAGAGCTCACGGATGCGACGCAGCTGGTTGCCGTACGCCGAGATACGTCCGGCCCACTCGGTGCTGACGTGCTCGGCCCATTCGCCCAGGGTGTGCACGTCCAGCAGGTGCACGACGCCCATCTCGGCGATGGTCTGCGTGACCACCTGGATGTCCCCCTCCGGGACAAAGATGTCGACCTCGGACATTTCGGCCGGTACGATCATGCCCTACTCCGTTCGTCGCACCAGGTACTCGCGGATGCGTTCGGGCGGCCAGAGCATCCTTTTGGCCTCCAGAAGGGTCACCAGGTCACGCGCCTCGATCTCCTGCAGGACGAGGTACCCCAGGATGGTGCCCATCTTGAACGGGTAGCCGCCCACCTCGCGGCGGGCCAGTTCGCGCCAGTAGCCCTTCAGTGCCAGCTCCAGGGCGGGCATCACCGCCTCTCCCTGGAGCCCCTCGAGGGCCGTCAGGTCGACCCGGCCGGGGCCAAAGACCTGGTCGACCACCTCGCGCGGTTCGGCCCCCAGGGCGATGGCGCGGATCAGGCGGGTATCGGTGCGCTCGGTGTGCCACATGGTATAGTTTACGATCTCCTCGGCCGACATGTGATAGTACACGCGGTGCCGGTAGGCCCACAGTATGTTCAACATGTCCAGCCAGGTACCGAGGATGCGGCGGGCATCAGCCCGGTCGGCCCCGCCGAGGTCGTGGATCGCGGCAGTGATGTCGCGGTAATAGCGGATGTCGAGGGCGATTTCCAGCGGAAAGAGCGAGCGGAGCCGCTGGTAGGCCGGGAAGGCGTTCCGAAGCGGGTTGATGTAGTGGGTCCCGCGCATGCGCTCCACCAGCCCCGGCACAGAGACCTCCTGCACCAGGCTCTCCCAGGGGAGGGTGGGGTGTTCGCCGAGGGGCACCAGCAGCCGCTCGATCTGCTGTGGGGCCAGCCCCTGGTCGACGCCGCGAAAGACCGCCTTGAGGTTCTCGAGCTCGTACTGCCGCCACCAGACAAAGAGGAGAGCGCGCACGGCGCCGCCGGTCAGCCGCATGGCCCGACGGTCGTTCTCGGCGGCGTGGGCCACCAGCAACCCCTCGAGCAGGTCCAGGCGCGGGGCCTCGCCCTGCTCCAAGCGCTGCAGGGTGGGGCCGTAGCCGGTCCCGCGCAGGATGTACAGGGCCGAGGAGAGGGTGTCGGCGCGGAGGAGTTCGTCCCAGGTCGATGCATCCAGCAGGCGCGAATAGAGGCCGCGCACGCGCGCCGTGGAGGCGGAATAGGTCACCGCGTCCCACCCGCTGGCCACCCTAGGCCTCCCTTCTGAGGGTGACCACGTCGAGCACGTACTCGAGGGCCTCGTCCTGGTGGCGGGAGGCGCGCTGCACCCAGGCGGCGGCCTCCCGAGCGGCCTCCTCGCGGATGGTGCGCGTCTGGGCGTCGATCTCCTCCTGCGCCGCTGCCGCCAGCGCCTGCGTCTCGGCAAGGAGGCGCTCCTCGGCGCTGGCGCGGACCTTGTGCACCTGGTCGCGCGCCTCGCCGACGATCCTTTGCGCCTCTTCCTGCGCCTCGCGGAGCGTATCCCGGGCGCTCCGCTCCAAGAGGAGTACCTGCTGGAGGGCGTCCTCTCCAGAGGCCGTCACCCCATCCGTGCGAAGGAAGGTTTCGTCCATCGAGGTGTTCTCCACCCGCCCCACGATCTGGCGGCCATGGCAGGCCAGGCCGACCCAATGCAAGACGCGACGAATGGACTGCGGAGACAAGGAGCACGTCGCCCGACGGGGTGACCGTCGAGGGACGCCTAGCCCGCCGGGTAGCCAGGAGGGTACTGAGGCGGCGGAGTACTCTGCGGGAGCAAGCGACAGCGGCCACGCGGCAGCGGGCCATCCCGGCACGCGCCGACTGGCGCCTCACGCACGGCCATTGTATGACCAGGGGCCCGGCCGTGCAACCGGCCTACTGGTCTACGCCGTCAGGAAACGAGCGCCACGCCCGCCACGGTGACCGCCGTGCCGATCAGGACTGCGCGCGAGGGCCGCTCGTTCATGAACAGGACGGTCATCGGGATGGCAAAGAGCGGTGAGGTGGAAGTGAGGATGGCGGTGCGCGTGGGGCCCAGGTGAGAGAGCGCCACCACAAAGAGCAGGCTCCCCACGCCCATGCCGACCAGGCCGCCCAGGGAAATGGTGAGCCACTCTTTGCGGGAAAGGGTGCGCAGCGTCCCCGCGGTGCCCCGCAGGCCCACCAGGCCCCAGAAGATGAGGGCCAGGGCCGGCAGGCGGACCGCTGACACCAGGATCGGGTCGACGCCTTCGGTGGCTGGGCTCAGAATGATCGACGCCCCCGCCCAACAGGCCGCAGCGAGCAGGGCAAGGGCCACGCCCGTCCGGTGTGCGCGCGCTGAGGTGGGTCGGCTGTCGGTGCTGGAGGGCCGGCTGATGAGCATGACCCCCCCGATGACCAGGACCATGCCGGCGACGACCGCGGGCGTGATCGGCTCGTTCAGGAGCAGCGCGGCCAGAACGAGCGTGATGGCAGGGTAGGTGCAGGAGATGGGGTAGGCCCGCGAGACGCCGATGAGGGCCATGCTCGTGACGTAGAGGCTATCCCCGACGCCGCCACCCAGGGCCATGCTGCCCACCATGAGGGCCAGCGCCTGCGGGGACAGGTCCTGGGCGCCGCTCGTGCGGCCGGTGGCGCTGGCCAGGATCAGGAGGGCGATGCCCCCCACCAGCGCCCGCGGCGCGTTCAGGGTAAAGGGGTCTAGCTTCTTCGAGAGGTTCTTCATTGAGACGGAGCCGGCGGCCCAGCTCAGAGCACACGCCAGCGCATACAGCACACCAACCATACGACCCCCGCAGCATAAATGACGCCCTGGCGTTGGCGCGCAGGGCACGACTCAAGGATGATAGCCGCAACGAGGCGTTCGGCCAAACGGCGCTTGCGTCGGGCTCGCGGGAATGCTTTAATGCCCGGGAACATGCGTATGCCACGAAGGGGGGAACCATCGATGGAGTACCTACGCCTGGGCCGCTCGGCGATGAAGGTTTCGCGCGTCTGCCTGGGGACGATGACCTTCGGCCGTGAGGCGGACGAGGACACCTCATTCAAGATCATGGACCGCTTCCTCGAGCTGGGGGCGACGTTCATCGATACGTCCAACACCTACGCGTCGGGCGCCTCCGAGGAGATCGTCGGGCGCTGGCTGAAGAAGCGCAACGCGCGCCGGCAGATCGTGCTGGGCACCAAGGTGTACGGCACCATGGGGCTGGGTGCCAACGACGGCGGCCTCTCGCGGCTGCACATCTTTCGTGCCGTGGAAGATAGCCTCGCCCGGCTGCAGACCGACGTCATCGACCTCTATCAGATCCACCGCTGGGACCCGAACGCGCCGGTGGAAGAGACGATCGAGGCGCTGAACGACCTGGTGCGCGCCGGCAAGGTGCGCTACATCGGTTGCTCGAACCTGATGGCTTGGCAACTGGCCAAGTTCCTGCACGCCTCGGAGCGCGGCGGGCTGGCTCGCTTTGTGAGCATCCAGCCGATCTACAACGCCATCAACCGCGGCATCGAACGCGAGATCCTGCCGCTCTGCGAGGATGCCGGGCTGGGGGTGATCACCTACAACCCGCTGGCGGCCGGCATGTTGACGGGCAAGTACCGCCGCGGTGAGACGCTCCCCTCGGGGGCGCGCCTAGGGGCCTTCTCCTCCTACTATGATCGCTACTATACCGACATGGCCTTTGACGTGGTGGAGGGCTTTGTGGCCGCCGCCCAGGCCCGCGGGGTGACGCCGGCCCAGTTGGCCCTGGCCTGGGTGCTGGCCGAGCCGCGGGTGACCTGCCCGATCATGGGCGCCCGCAACCTGGAACAGTTCAACGACACCATCCAGGGCCTGCAGATCGTGCTGACGCCGGAGGAGCGCGAGGCCATTCCGGCCGTCCGCTCGGGCTGCTGGGTTGGGCATGACCCGGTGTACGACCGCGCCCTCTAGGTAACATCCCACGCCCTGCCCGCCGATATAGACAGCACCACCGCAGACGCGGTGGTGCTGTCTTCTGGGCTGGGGCCGGGGTTCAGGAAGGGACCGAGTAGTCGCAAAAGCCGTCGCCGTCCTTGTCCACATACAGGCGGCAGTGGCCGGGATAGGCGTCGTAGCGGAACCCCTTGCGGCAGGCCACGGTGCCGGTGTTCGCGACGGCGGGCTGGGTGGGCCGGGCGGCAACGGTCGCCGTGGGGGCGCTCGTTGGGGCGGCGCTGGGCAATGCCTCGGCTGCCGTTGGGGCCGTGGCCCCGCCGCCGCTGCTGACGGCTGCCTGGCTTGCGTTGCTGCTTGCTGCAGAGCCGGAGGCCCCTGCCGCGTCGGCCGTGTAGGCTGCCTCCACCCCCGTCGAGAGCGCCCTTACGAGCGCCGCCGGGAGCGCCGCACAGAGCGCCACCATCCCGGCCGTGCGCAGGAAGCGTCTGCGGCCCAGCGAGGCGCGGGCAACCGGGGCGCCGAGGGGCGCACCCCTCGGCCGCGCGGCCAGGTTCCTGCGCGTCATCTGCGCAATCCAGGCCCAGTGCAGAGCCAGGTGAGCGAGCACGCCGGCGATCATGGCCAGGCTGGCCCAGACGTGTACCAGATCCCAGGTGGCCAGGGGTATGCTGAGCACGCTCTCTGCGCCGAGCGGCAGCAGGAAGACCAGGCCGCTCACGGCACTGGCCGCGAACGAGGCGCCAATGGCCACGTCGACCCAGTAGTTGACCGTCGTTCTCTTCATCGCGGGTGCTCCACATAGCGCGGGTGCGGGTGTGCTCGGGAGCGGTGCCCACGTTGGGCAAGCCCTCTTGGGGGGTGGCCGGCTCCCGCCGTCACCAGATCGACTCTGGGAGCACTGTAGCGCCCGGCTGTTCAGATCCTGCGAGCGAGTTGTGGGGGTTGCGTGAGGCCGGCGGCGCCAGGAAACAGAGCGCGGCCCCGCCGGGTGAGCGACGGGGCCGCGCAGCGCGCACAGTGCCGACGGACTACTCGGTGACCGTCATCTCCAGGCCATGGGGCACCACCCTGGCGGGCATCACGCGCGCGCCGGCGGCCTCCAGCGCCGCGCGCACGGGCCCCAGGGTGCCCGGGCGGGCCGCGGTGATCATGCAGCCCCCGCCGCCAGCCCCACAGATCTTGCTAGCCAGGGCGCCCGCCTCGGCGGCGGCGGCCATCATCTCTTCCACCTGCGGCGTCGAGACTCCCTCGGCCAGGCCGCGCCGCAGGCGCCACTCGGCCCCCAACAGGCGCACGAACTCGTCCATGTCCAGGGCGTCGAGCGCCGCGCGCATGGCCAGGGCGATCTCCTTGATCTCCCGAATGCGCTCTACCGAGTCCCCTTCCTTCTCGATATAGCGCCGCAGCATTGCCCAGTTGGTCACCGCGGAGCGGTGCGGGATCCCCGTGTAGGAGACGATCAGGCGCTCGTTCAGCGCCCGGTTGAGCGCCTCGCCCTGCAGCGGCTCCAGCTCCCAACCGTCCAGCCCGAACCAGATGGCGCACACCCCGCCGTAGATGGGGGGAAAGTAGTCCTGCTTGCCGGTGGGAATGCCGATCACCTGGGCCTCGATGTTGGCGCCCACGTCGATGATCTGCCCCGGGGTGAGGCCCTTGCCGCTGACCTCGTTCAAGCAGGACGACAGCGCCATCAGGAGCGCCGACGAGGCGCCCAGCCCCGAACCCTGCGGGGCCTCGCTCGCCACGGTGATGTCCAGCCCCATCGGCGGGCGGTAGTAGGCCAGCGCCCGGCGGACCAGGTCCAGCGGCGCGCCATAGTCCATGGCGTTGAGCGAGGGGATCTCCTCGACGTGGTCGAGGTCGAGGGAGCGAATGCGGATGCGGCTATCGGCGCGGGTCTCGACGGTGGCGCTGGCCATGACGTCGATGGCAGCGTTCACCGTCAGCCCGCCGCCCTCAAAGATGTACAGGGGATAGACGTCCAGCGTTCCGCCGGCTAGGTCGATGCGCATCGGCACGCGCGCGGTGATCTTCACGACAGGCTCCTCTACGAGTGGGGGTACGGTCAGACGGGCAGGTAGATGCCGCCGCGGCCGGTTCGTTCACGGGTCTCGGGCGGGCGCGCATTGTCTCGCAGGCGCTGGCGCTCCTCTTCTTCGCTAAAGAAGCGCTGCCAGCGCTCCGGAGCGTTGGGGTCCTCGGCGCCGTGGCGCGTCAGCCGGCGGCGCACGCGGGCAAGCACCGGGGTGTTCACGGAGGCCCCCGCGACGATCACCTGCCCCTTGGTCAGGGCGGGCAGCTCGGCGATGAGGTCGCGCCCGACCGACTCGACGCTCTCGGCGACGCGGGCCTGGTCGACCGGGTTGACGATGCGCATGATACACTGCGTCATACACTGAGACAAGACGTCGCTATCCAGCCGGCCGGGGCGCTGCGAGATCAGCCCCATGGCCACGCCGAACTTGCGTCCTTCGGAAAGGACCTGCTTGAGAATGCCCGTCGTGATAATGTCCGCGTTGGCCGGGGCATAGTTGTGCGCCTCTTCCACCAGCACAAAGGCGGGGTAGGGCAAGTGCTTTTCGTCCCCGTCACGGGCCAGGCCCCGCTCGGTGTCCATCCGCGCCCGCATGATGCGCCGCAGGAGCGTGGCTACGATGGTCTGCTGTTCGCGCTCAGCGATTTCGTTCAGCTGCAGGACGGTCAGCCTCCCCGGGCGCAGGAGCTCGGTGAGGTGCAGGTTGCCGACATCGTCAAACAGCCGTGACTCGACGAGGGTCGAGTTCACCCGCCAGATCAGGGCGCCGACGGTAGGGTCCTCCTCGAGGTCAGAGTCGTCCGGGTCGGTCACGGGCTTGTCCTGCATGCCGGCGCGGATCTCCACGAGCAGCTGCCCGGCGGTCCACTTGTCGGCCCCGTAGCGGCGCCGCACCCGGCCGTACGCGCGGCCAAGGAGGTAGTGCATCCGCTCCGACAGGTTGGGGAGCAGGTAGCGCAGGTCTCCGAGTTCCAGCGAGGAGACGCGCACGCGAATGTCATCCGGCCGGACGATCTTGACCTCGGGGCGGTAGCCCTCGGCGGCAAAGGCCGGGTCGCCCTGGATCTGGTCGAGCGTGTCGTACTCGCCGTGCGGGTCGATGACGAGCACTGCGGCGCGGTTGTGCGGCTGCATCAGCTCCTCGAGGATCACTCCGGCCAGGTACGACTTGCCCGAGCCGGTGGAGGCGATGATGGCCATGTGCGTGCTGGTAAAGCCGGCGGCGTCGAGCACGATCGGGACCGCGCCGTCCCCGCGGGAGAGGAGCGAGCCGATGTGCACGCCACCCACCTCACCCGTTCTGCGGCGGCACAGCACGCCCGCCAGCTGTTCGTCGCTGGCGATGTAGATCGGTGCGCCGGCGCGCGGCGGAACCCGTGGGTTCACAAAGCCGAGCACCGGGTCGTAGTAGCCCAGGATCGTCGCCGACAGCTCGTACAGCTCGTGCGTCTCCTGCCGGTAGCCGAGCAGCTCCCCGATGGCCTGCGGCGGAACGGAGGGGTCGGCCATGAACGAGTCGGGGAAGAGGCGCAGCGGGGTCCGCCCCGTCACACGGCCCAGGATCTGGGTGGGGCTGCCGCCCGTTTCGGCCTCATAGTAGACGAACTCGCCGTACTTGACGCGCTGCTCCGGGTCGGGGGCCACGAAGGTGAACTCGTGCGGCGTCTCGCCGGGGCCCTTGGTGGTGCCGATGGGTGTAGGCAGCATGTTGGCTTCCTTCCGGTGCTATCCGAGCGGCTCCACGCGGGCCTTCCAGGCCAGGTTATCGGCGAGCACGCTGAGGCGCTGGGCGTCCTGCGGGAAGAGGCCCCGCAGCCCCTCGATGATCTGCAGGAGCAGGTGCGGCGCCAGGGGGCTGGGGAGCGAGGTCAAGAGGGGCACGTAGCCGAGCGCGACGCCCCCCGCGCCGGTGTGAAAGGCCACCACCTCGTCGACCGCCAGGCGGCGCACGGCGGCGTCGATCTCGGCGGCGACGGGCGGCACCCCCTGCAACACGGTGCCGTCGGCCGCCACGGCACCCAGCACGACGATGGCCACTAGGGTGAGCTTTTCCTCGAGATAGTCGGGGGAAAAGACGCCCAGGTCGTCTCGCGGGGAGAGGCGCGGCCCCAGGCTGCCGAACTCGGGGTTCAGCAGGGTGGTGTCGCTGATGACCCCCACCAGCGAGGACCCGTCGGCCCGCTCGATGCCCACGAAGGTGCCAAAGCCATAGTCCTGCGGGCGCGGCACGAGGTCGGCCTCTCCTCTGCTGGCAACCTGGCAGACGTAGGCGATATGAGAGCTGGAACTGGCGATCTTGCCGATGACCATGATCCCTCGCTTGTCGTTCGAACGGGCCCGCCCGGTGCTCTAGCGGCGCCCGCGCTTGCTGGCCGCCTTGCGAGCGTAACGGAGGCCGATGCCCAGCTCCTCCAGGTATTCCTGAAAGGCGCGGTAGAAGCGCTCGCGGTCGGCCATGGTGATCACCGCCAGGGCGTCGGCCGTTTCCAGCGCGTACGGGTAGCCGGTGCCGGCGACGCACTCGGCGCGCACAACGTCTACGACGCGCTCCAGTTCGTCCGCCGCGAGGAGCCAGGACGGCACCTCCAGGCGGGCCGGCGGGTTGGGCTGGGTGGTCTTCAGGTAAAGAAAGTGGACCCGCTCGTAAAAGTCGGCCGCCGGGTCGAGGCGCTCGAACAGGCGGTCGTTCCGCGCACAGACCAGTGCCTCGCTGCGGTCTCCCCAGAGCATCCGCGGCGCCAGGAGCGCGGCGTCGCCGAGGGTGGGCAGGGGCGTGCTGGGTTCCAGCCAGTGCAGCATCCAGGCCAGGTCACGAGAGCGCGAACCGTCCACATAGCGGACCACCGGAACGCGGGTATCTTCCGAGGCGGCCAGCATCTCGCGGACCGCCTCGACGTAGCGCGAGCGCAGGTCCGGGCGCATCTGCGCGGCGAAAGAGATGGCAAAGGAGCCGTCAAAGATGCACAGCGGCGCGGGTCGCTGGCCGGCAACGCGCCGCATATAGCCGACGATGGCGGCGCACTCTAGCTCAAACCGGCGGACGTTCACCTGCAGGTCCGGGAAGCCACCCGCCGCGTCTTCAGGGGGCGCGGCGCCCTGGTCTTCGGGGACGAGGACCTCGAAGCGGAGGTCCTTCTCGTAGGGCACCTCCGGGTCGTGACCGTTCACGAACCAGCCCACCTGCACGGCGCCCACCGGCACCGAATAGTCGCTGCTCGGGGCGATCTGCGAGCCATCGGCGGCCATCACCGGTACGCCACGCAGGACCTCCAGCGCCCAGGCGCGGGCCTCCTGATGGTTGGCCCAGCGCTGCCCAAAGGGGATGACCACGTCGCGCCCGGCCACGCGCTCGGCCGTGGGGCGCGCCCCGGGGTGGGGGATCTCTGCGAGGGCGCGGGCAATATCCTCCTGGCTGCGGCGAGAGACCGCTTCAAGCGCCGCCCGATAGGCCTGGGCCTGCCGCCCGGCCTGAACCTGCGATTCGCTGAACGCCTCGGCCTTGGCGCGGAGCGCCGCCCGGACGTGGGGTAGAGAGAGCATCAGCCCCCCTCGGGCCCGACGAGCCGGCTGCCCTGCTCGTCCTTGGTGATGCGGATAAAGTTCTGCGCGCTGCGCTCAAAGGTGTCGTCATGGCTGATCACAAAGAGCTGTGAGAAACCTTTGACCTGCAGGATGCTGTCGGCCAGGCTGTCGCGACGTTCCGTGTCCAGGTGGGCGGTGGGCTCGTCAAAGAGGGCGATGTCAATGGCCGACGTCTCGCGGAGGGCGGCCAGCCGCACGGCCAGCGCGGCGGCCATCTGCTCCCCGCCGGACATCTGCCGGAAGGCGCGCTGCCGGCCGCGCACCTCAAAGGTGACCTCGTAATCGTCCGACCAGTTCAGCTGCCCGGCGTGGTCGTCCATGATGTCACCGTACAGGCGGGAGGCCTCCCGCGAGATGTAGCGCACGAGCCGCTGGGTGACGTAGGGCCCCGCCTGGCGGAGCAACTCGCGCACCAGGCGCACGACCTCGAGCAGCTTCCCCTGCTCGGCGTGCGCGGCGCGCAGCCCGTCGAGCTGCGCGCTGACGCCGCGCAGGCCGGCCACCTCCTCGCTCACGGCGCGGTGCCGGGCGGCCTTTTGCTCCTGTTCGGTGCGCGCCGAGGCCAACCCGGCCAGCAGCATGCTGGCCTCCCCGCGCAGGCGGGAGTGCTCGGCGGCGTCATAGCCGGCCAGGGCCGCGGTCTGTTCCTCCTCGGCAGCGGCCGCCGCCGCGCGGCAGGCCGCCAGCGACTCCTCGAGGGAGGTGACGTGGGCGCGCCGGCCGTCGGCCTGCCCGGCCAGCTGGCGGTTGGCCAGGTAGAGGCCGTGGGCCTCCTCGTGGCGGGCGCGCGCCGCCCGCGCCGCGCTCAAGTCCTTGTCGAGGGATGCGAAAGCGCTCAGCGCCTCCTCCAGACTAGCGCGCCGCTCCTCGGCCGCCGATTGGCGAGTGCGCAGGGCGGCCTGCTCCTCTTCCAGCCCGGCACGCTGCGCGACGCGGTCCTCGTGGCGCTGGTACTCGCGCCGCGGGTCTCCGAGGGTGCGCAGTTGCTCGCCGATGGCCGCGATCGCGTCGTCGGCGCCGTGGAGTGCCGCGGCCTGGGCAGCCGCCTCCGTGGCGCGGGCGCGGCGGGCGGCCAGCACGTCGCGCAGGCGAGCGACTTCCGCCTCCCCAGGGAGGTTGCGCAGGGCCGCCTCGGCACGCTGCACCTGGCCGTGCAGGCTGACGTACTCGTGGCGGGCTGCCTCGCGCTGCTCGGAGAGGGTGCGGATGCGCTCCTGCAAGGCCGCGATCTCCAGGTGGTTGCGCTCCAGGAGTTCCTGCCGACGCGCGGCGCTCAGGTCCGACTCGCAGACCGGGCAGCGCGCCGAGGTGGTGGCCGTTAGCGCGGCGACCTGCTCTTGCAGGCGGGGGATCTCCGCCTCGGCAGCGGCCCGTTCGACGTTGGCCTGCTGGCCGCGCTCGATCGTCCGCTCGAGCCGCTCGCGCAGGGAGGCCAGCCGCCGCGTCGCCTCTTGCGCGCGCCCGAGCCCCGCTTCGCCATCGCGGAGGTCCCGCTCGGCGCTGGCCACCTCCTGCTCCGCCGCCAGGCGCTGGGCGGCGGCCAGTTCGGCCTGCTGGGCGCGTGCGGTAGCCGCCTGCAGGGCGGCCTCGAGTTCGGCCTGGCGGGCGGCCAGCGGCGCCAACGCCGCAAGGCGCTCGGCCGAGGCGGCCACCTGCTCCAGCGACCGGTCCAGCAGAGAGCGCCGCTCGGACAGGCGGGCCAGTTCGGCCTGCAGCGCCTGCCCCTGGGCCACCAGCTCGTCCCGCTCGGAGCGCCTGGTCTCCAGGCCCTGCAGGACGCGCTCCGCCTCCTGGTAGGCGCGGTGCCCGTCGGCGGATTGGCGCAGCCGCTCGGCGGCGTCCTCGGCCTCGTGGAGGGCCAGGCGGGCCGCCTCCAGCAGGCGCGCCTGGGTGTTGGCCTCGGCGCGGGCCCGCTCGGCGCTGGTGTTGGCCTCGCGGGCGCGCTGCTCGGCGGCGTCAAGCCCCTCGAGGGCGGCGCGGACCGTCTCGAGGTCGCCCTCCAGCCCCGTGACGCGCTCGGCGAGGCCCTCCAGGTCACCGGCCAACTCCTCCGCCTCGGCCTCGAGCGCCGGCAAGCGGGCCAGCAGCCCTTCGGCGCGGGCAATCTCCTCGTTCAGCCCCGTGATGCGTTCGCTCAGCAGGCGCTGGCTGTCCAGCAGGCGGTCGGCGGCTGTGGCGTACTCCTCCACCTGGAGCAGCGGGTTAAAAATGGCCTTGCGCGCGGCGGGCGGCTGCTGGAAGGGCGCCGTGTAGGTGCCCTGGGGCACGCCGACCGCGTTCTCAAAGAGGGCGTCGAGGGCGGCCGTCGGCGCCACGCGAAGGTGCTGCCGCAGCCAGGCCTGCACGTCCTCGTTCCCCTCGGCGACGGTGGTGCGGCCCATGTCGGTGTCGAGCACGCGGTAGCGTGTGGTGGTCTTGGAGGTAAAGCCACGCTCCACCTCATACTCGCGCTCATCGAAAGACGAGACGAGCGTCACCACCACCCGGCCCGATTCGGCGCCCTCGCGCAGGCATTGCGCCAGCGACGCGGACCGGTAGCCGAACAGCGCAAAGCCGATCGCCTCGATGATGCTGCTCTTGCCCGTCCCGTTGGGGCCGACGATGGCGTTGGTCCCCTCGCGGAAGGGGATGGTGGCCCGGCGATACGACTTCCAGTCCTCGAGTTCCAGCCGGGTGATCAGCATGGCGCCCCCGCCTCACCGTCGGGCTCTTCGTCGGCGCTCTCCTCGGCACGCTCCGCGGCGCCGGTGGCCTCCCGCTCGGCCAGCAGCCGCGTCAGGTCGGCCAGCTCGTCGACGATCTCTCCCGGGCCGCTGCCGGTGAGGGCCATCTGCTTGATGCGCAGCACCAGGTCGGCCCAGTCGGCGCTGTGCTGCCGCCGGCGCACGTCTCGCTCGATCAGCTCGCGCAGCACGTGGCGCTCCAGTTCGGGGCGCGTGAGCCCCGTTGCGGTGGCGACTTCGAAATCGGCGGGGGCGGTATCGTCTCGCACGCGGCAGGCCGTGGCGGCGAACAGATCGGCCACGCGTGCCTCCAGCCTGGCAAAGTCAAGGTCGGCGCGGCTGAAGGGCAACGTCCCGACCAAGTCCACCTGCACCACGGGCTTGCGCTCCCGCAGGCGGTCGGATGCCTCATGGCCGAGGTGGCGCAGCAGGGCCTGCTCCAGCGCCGCCGGCGTATCGTGCCCCTCGACGGGAAAGGGGTAGCGCAGGAAGGGCCGCCGCGGGTTACGCACCGCCGTCACGGCGTGCGCCGGGCTGTGCCGCGGGTCGACCTCGACAACAAAGTAGCCGCGGTCTTCCCAGGCGGCCTCGGCGATGCTGCAGGTCTCTGGCGAGCCGGGGTTGAAGATCCAGTCGTCCTGGCGGAAGGGCTTGTGGATGTGCCCGAGGGCCAGATAGTCGATGTAGGGGCGCAGCGGGTCCAGCTGGGCGCGGCTCAACGTCGCGGCATAGTTGTCCAGGACGCCCTGCAGCCCGGCGTGCATCATCAGGATGGTGTACGCCGGCCGGGGCGAGGTGTCGGCCTCCAGCGCCTTGACCAGGTCCTGCACGGCGCGGCCCGTCGAGGCGCCATAGTAGGGCAGGCCGAGGATGCGAATCCCGCCGGGCAGGTCGACATAAGTGCCTCGCTTCTGCTCGGCGGACCAGGGGTCGACGATGATCCCGTCCTTCCCATAGCGGGTGCTGAGCACCCGCAGCACACCGAGCTGGGCGAGGTAGTCGAGCCAGGAGGCCGCCTCACCGGTGTGGGGGCGCTCGTGGTTGCCCTGCACGTCGTAGGCGGGGATGCCCGCTTCGCCCAGGCGGGCCAGGATGCTGGTGGCCTGCCAAAGGGTAAACGGGTCGATGGAGCGCTTGTGAAACAGGTCGCCCGCCAGCAGCATAAAGTCAGCGCGCGCGTCGATGGTCTCGTCTACCAGGCATTCCAAGGCAGCGGAAAAGTCGTTGTACCGCTGCGGGCTGCTGTACTGGCGGAAGCCCAGGTGGATGTCGGCGGCGTGCACGAATCGTGTCGGCATGTTCCTCGGCGCTCTCAGGCGGGGTGCACGGGGCAGGCACCCCGCACCAGGATGACACTCAGCCGGTCGGCGGACAGCGCGGCCCCCACGGCGGCGGCCAACGCCTCGGGCTGGTCGGCGCGGCAGTCGGCCGGCTCGATGCCGGCGCCACGAATCAGGGCGGCCAGGTCCGTGGCCGGGCGCAGGCGGCCGTGCTCGTCGTGCGCGCTGCCCGGGTGCGGCTGGCCCCCCGTCAGGGCGGTGGTGCCGTTATCCAGGACGATGACCACCATCGGCAGCCCCTGTTGCACGGCGTAGGGCAGGGCGTTGACGTCGGAATGGAAGAACGACGAGTCGCCCAGGAGCGCCACCACCCGGTGGCGCCGGTCACTCATGGCCAAGCCCAGCCCGAGCCCCAGCCCGGAGCCTAGCGAGTACTTGACGTCGAACAGCTCGTAAGGGGGCAGGTTGGCTCGCACCATGCAGCCCGTCTCCCCGACGACGATGTACCGCTGGCGCCCGCCGTGCGCCTCCATGGCGACGACCAGGGCCTCGACGGCCGGCCGATAGGGGCAGCCGGGGCAGAGGGGCCGCTCGGAGGCCATGGCCGGTGCGGGCTCCTGCGGGGCGGCGCGGCGCAGGCCCGGGTCCAAGATGCCAGCGGCCCGGACGATGTCCGCGGAGGTGAGCTCTCCCTCGGCAGGGAGGGCGCGCGAGTCCTTGCCGATGATCTCCACCGCCAGCCCCGCACGCTGCGCGAGGGCGGCGAGGGCCTCCTCCACAAAGGGGCCGCCGTCCTCGACCAGCAGGACCCGTTCGACGCCGCCCAGCCAGGCGCGCAGCGCCCCCTGCGGAAGCGGCCATACGCTGCTGAGCCCCAACAGGCGGTAGCGGGCCACGTCTTCGCCCAGCGCCAGGGCCACCTTGCGGTACGCATAGCCGACGCCGACGATCCCCAGGCTGCCGGCGCCGCTCGACAGGTCATAGGGCGAGGTCTCGAACATGGTCGCCACCTGGCGCAGCCTGGCGTGGAGCATGTGATGCTTGCGCACCGCTAGGTAGGGCAGGCTCACCCAGCGGTTGCGCTTGCGGGCAAAGCCGCCGCGCGCGGCGGGCAGCGTCCAGGGTTCCTCGGGCTGCCCCTCGGCCAGCGCCAGTGCCCGGGTGATGCGCACCATCACGGGCGTATTGGCCGCCTCGGACCAGGCGAAGGCCTGGGCCATGATCGCGGCCGCCTGAGAGACCGAGGTCGGCTCCACCACGGGCACCTCGGCCACGCGGGCCAGCCAGCGAGAGTCCTGCTCGTTCTGTGAGCCCCAGGATCCCGGGTCGTCGCCGACGAGGATCACCAGGCCGCGGTGGCAGCCGGTGTAGGTCATGGTGGCCAGCGGGTCGAGGGCCACGTTCATGCCCACGCTCTTGACCGTGACCAGCGCCCGCGCCCCGCCCAACGAAGCGCCGATGCCGACCTCCATGGCAACTTTCTCGTTGGGCGCCCAGCCGATGTGGATCTCGTCGGGGGAGGTACGCTGCAGCAGAGCGTCAAAGACGCCCGTCACCGGCGAACCCGGGTAGCCCGTCACGACGCGAACGCCCGCTGCCAGGGCCCCCCAGGCCAGGGCCTGTTCGCCACGCATGGTCTCGACCATAGATCCGGCACATCTCCTCACGGTACTTCGCGGGTGGACGGGTCACGTCTCGGGCAAGAACGCTGACCTCGAACCCATCATGCCAGGTATGCCCAGGAGCGTCAAGGCAGTCCCCAAGGCAATGGGCGGGCGGGTTGTTGGCCGGGGAGGGCGCCGCTATACTCGGCGCTGTACGCAATGCTCCGCCCCGCGCAGAAAGGACCGCCGTGCCCGAGCCCTCCCCGTCCCGAGCCTACGCCCGCGGGCTGTTCCAGGCCTGCGGAGTGCGCCACCTCGACGAGCGCCCCCTGGTGGGGATAGCCAGTTCGTGGAACGAACTGGTGCCCGGGCACGCCCACCTGGACGGTGTGGCTCGGGCGGTGCAGGAGGGCGTCCGCGCGGCGGGGGCCAACGGTCTGATCTTTCAGACCATGGCTTTGTGCGACGGCATCTGCCAGGGCGCCGGGATGCACGCTGTGCTGCCCTCCCGCGAGGTGGTGGCCGCCACGGTCGAGCTCACCGCGCGGGCCTACGGGCTCGATGCGCTGGTCTGCGTGGCCTCTTGCGACAAGATACTGCCCGGCATGCTCATGGCCGCCGCTCGGCTCGACCTGCCCACGCTGTTCGTCACCGGCGGGCTGATGCGCGAGGGCCACTGGCGCGGGCGGGCCTTGGTGGCCAGCGACGTCAAGGAGGCCATCGGCCGGGCCAGTCGCGGGGAGATCTCGCCCGCCGACCTGGCCGAGATCGAGGCGACCGCCTGCCCGGGGCCGGGCATCTGCAACATGATGGGCACGGCCAACAGCATGGCCATCGCGGTGGAAGCCGCCGGCCTCAGCCTGCCGGGCAACGCCACCCTCGAGGCCGTCGACGGCGAAAGTGGCAGCCTGCACCCGGCCCTCCTCGACGTGGCCCGCCGCGCCGGAGCGGCCGCCCCTGCGGCGCGCACCTTTCGCAGCGTGGTGACTGAGCGGACTCTTGCCAACCTGATCACCGTGGCGCAGTCCGTCGGCTGCTCAACCAACCTGGTGCTGCACCTGGCGGCGCTGGCGCACGAGCTGGACCTCTCCCTCGACCTGTCGGCATGGGACCGCCTGGGCCGGCGCACGCCGCTGGTGGGCCGGTTCAAGCCGGCCTCCGAGCGCACCATCTCGGACCTGGGGCGGGCCGGCGGCGTCCCGGCGCTGCTGCGGATCCTGGCCCCCCTGCTGACCCTCGATGTTCCCACGGCCTGGGGCGCGACGCTCTCGCAAGTGGCCGCGGGCGCGCAGTGGCGCGATCGGGAGGTTCTCCGCCCGCTGGAGCGGCCCTTGGCGCCGGAGGGGGGCATCGCAGTCCTGTACGGCAACCTGGCGCCCGAGGGGGCCGTGGTGAAGGCGAGCGCCGTCAGCCCGCAGATGCTGCGACACAGCGGCCCCGCGCGCGTGTTTGACTCGGAAGAGGCCGTCCAGGAGTGCCTGCTGGGCGGCCGCGTGCAGCCTGGGGACGTGCTGGTGGTGCGCTACGAGGGGCCGCGCGGCGGGCCCGGGATGCGCGAGCTGTCGTTGCCGGCGGCCATTCTGGTGGGCCTGGGCCTGGCCGATTCGGTAGCCATGGTGACCGATGGGCGCTTTTCCGGGGCTACCCGGGGGCCCTGCGTGGGGCACGTCTGCCCGGAGGCCGCCGAGGGCGGGCCGCTGGGCGCCCTCCGGGGCGGCGACATCGTCGAGATCGACATCCCCGCCCGGCGGCTGGACGTGCGCCTCTCGCCAGAAGCGTTGGCCCAGCGGCTGGGCGAGAGGCAGCCGCCGGGCAAGCGACCGCCGCGCGGCTACCTGCGCCTCTACGCCGAGCGGGTCGGCCCGGCCTCGCGCGGCGCCGTGTTGGAGTGAGCATACTCAGAATATCGTTCTAGTGCGGTGCCTGGCTGGGCGCCGCGATGACCAGCAGGAGGGAAGCCATGTCCGTCCCGATGCCCGCCGACCGCTGGCGGGGGCCCTATCGCCCCGATCCCCGCTACCCCCACCATTTGGTGGACGATGCGGGGCGGCACCTCTTCCTCCTGGGCAAAACGGCCTGGACGTACTTTGTCTGCGCCGACCCGGAGGGGGTCTGCCGCCGCGCCGCAGCCCAGGGGATCACGGTGCTGCGGGTGGCCCTGAACGGCGCGCCCTACTATGACGTGCTGGGGCACGACTGCTGGCCCTGGCTGGGCACCTCGGGGGCGCCCGACTATTCCGGGTTTGCCGCCACCTATTGGGACGAGGTCCGCGAGCGCACCCGGCTGGCGCGGCGCTACGGACTGGGGCTGAACGTGACCCTGTACATGCGCCACCCACTGCCGGCCCGCGATGACATACCCCGCGAGCGGGCCTATTGGGAGCAGACTCTGGCCGTGCTTGGCCCGGAGCCGAACGTCTTCTGCTGGGAGATCGCCAACGAGACGCTGGCCAACCATGACTTTCAGGCCGCGGCGGCCAACTACCTGCGGGCGCGGGATACCTCTCAGCGCCCCGTCTGCACTTCCGACGGGACGACCGATGATGCGGCCTGGCCCGCAGAGCCGTTCATCGACCTGGCCATCAACCACACCTGCACCGGTTCGCGGTCGCTGGAGCACTGGTACCGGGCCCTGGCCCTGAACGCCCGCGCCCACGGCAAGCCGGCCTGGTGCAACGAGTCGGGCAGGGAGCGCCGCCACCAGAACGATGACGCCGTCCACCGGCGCAAGCAGGGCTGGGTGTGGTGTGCGTCCGGCTGCTACTGGACGCACCACTCCTGGGACGGCTGCGAGGGGATCGACGACAACGCCTACCGGGCCCCCGGGGAAGAGTTCCTGGCCCCGCTGGCCGCCTTCTGGCAGGGGCTGGACTGGTGGCGCCTGAGCCCCACCTTTTCCTTGGTGGGGGCGCCGCCGGCGGGCACCTTGGCCTGCGCGCTGCAGGCGCCCGGCCCGGCCCGCGACCTGGCGGTGATCTATCTGGCTACCGAAGACACCGGGCGCGTCGTGCCGGCCGGGGAGGTGGGCCTGAACCTGGTGGAGGGGCTTTACGCCGTGCGCCTGATCGACCCGGCCAGTGGGGCGGCGAGCGAGGCTGGCGTTCTCCGCGGCCGGGGGCGCAATCACGTCACCCCGCTGGCCCTGCCCGCCTTCACCGATGACCTGGCCGTCCGTCTCGACCTCGTCGAGGGCGCGCAGGCCGAGCGTCTGCGTGGCACGGGCTGAGAGCGGACCTTGGCGCCAACAAACAGAGGCCAGGTGGTCGGGCGAACCCGGCCCCCTGGCCTCCTGATTCGCGCTGCCTAGCCCTGCAGGAGCCCCAGCGCAGCGCTCAGCTGCGCGGCGGTCGGCTCCACCATCCGCACGACTAGGTCCAACGTGGGTACCGAGGCGTACCCTCCGTTCCAGGCCATCACCTGCTGGCGGGCCTCCGGGTTGTCCTCGAGAGAGATCGCGCGGTAGGGGAGGGCCTGGCCGTCCAGCCAACCCAGCACGGTGTGGCAGGCGGGGCAGTGGGCCGTCTGGTACACCGTCGCCTCGACCAGGGTGGCCCGCGAATCGATGAGCAGGCGATGCAGGTCGCGCAGGGCCGGCTCGACGATGATCTGCTGAAGGACCACCGAGGGCGTCGAGCGGTACCCGCCCGTCCAGCCCTCTACCCGTAGCGCGGCCTCCTCGTTCTGCTCGATGTCGACCACGTCGTAGGCGATGCCCTTGCCGTCCAGGAAGGCCCTGGCGCGGCGGGAGAGGTAACACCAGGAGGTTAGGTAGATGGTGACTTGGCGCTGCCGGACCACCTTGCTGGGGGCCAGCGCCGCGGCGATCTCCTGCGCCTGGTAGGCCACTGCCGGGTCATACCCCTCGCCGACGAACAACTGGCAACGACAGTGCTTGTCGCGAGCGATCTCCTCGTGATGCCACTTGCAGGGGCAGATGTTGTTCCGGTCGATGGCGGGGTCGCCGCTCAGGTCGCGGCAGGGGCAGTAGGGGAGCCCGTACGAGATGACGCTGCGCACCAGCCCCTTGACAATGCCGTCGACCACAGTCGCATCGGGGTTGAGGCGGTACCCGCTGACCTCCGGCCAGCGCTCGACCATCTTTCTGAGGCGCGCCTCGACCATGGCGCGGGGCTGCAGGCGCGACGCGATCTTGCTCAGCATGTCGTCCCTCCCCTGGCCTCCCGAACCGGGCTCCGGTCGGCCTCTGCCGGATCGCTGCCGGATTCTCCTGCGCCGTCGAGGGCGCGTTCCATCTGGCTGAGGGTTTCGGCTACCTGCTCGATGGCCACTCGCTGCTTGCGGTAATAGTCCGACTCGCTCATCGACAGGCGATGGGCGATATCGCGGATGCGCTGTCCCTGGATGAAGCGCAGGTCGAGGATGTTATACACAACCCACTCGTTGGCGTCGAGCGAGCGCTCGCCGGACGGCTTGAGCATCTCGATGGCCTGCTGGAGCACGCCGCGGACTGCCTTGGCCGGGACGTTGTCCATCTCGGCCAGCCGCTGGGCGACGATGCGCATCTTGAGCAGGGGGCTCTGGCTCAGCTTGGGCCCGCCCCAGTAGTGGTTGAGGGCGTCCTTCACCAGCTGGTCAAACCCGGGTGACTGCACCGGGTTCGACTCGAACCCCTCCAGCGCGGGCGCGCCGGCGTAGCGCGGCAGCGAGCGCCACTGCTGGATCTCGTCCACCTCCGATTCGAGGCTGCCCAGCACGGCAAAGACGCGCTGCTGCAGGCGGATATCCTCCAGGGCCATCTCGGCGCGGCGCACCAGCACATATATCGCCTCGAGGTCCTCCTGGCCGAACTCCGGGGTGGCTCCCAGATAGCGCATGCCGAGGATGCCGAGCGTGATGCGCTCGCTGCGGGCCCGCAGCGGCAGGCACCAGTAGCCGTCGGCGACAGCAAAGTCGGACGATTCGAGCAGATCGTCGCGCCGGCTGTTGGCCAGCTGCTCCAGGAGGTCGGGCACCGTGGTGTGCGCCAGGAAGCGGGCGGCGGCGCCCTTTTCCCCGCAAAAGACCCGCAGCGACAGACGGCTGTCCTCCATGGTCACGACAAACCCAGAGGGAACGCGCAACAGCTCGCACAGGGCGATGAGGGTGTTCTCGAGGATCTGCTCCAGGTCCGTCGAGGTGAGCAGGCGCTGGTCAAGAGACTGGATCCAGGCCAGTTCGGAGCGGTCCTTGCGGTAGATGAGGCGGTCGATGGCCGGCTTGGCCATGTTCACGAATAGCTCCAGCAGCACGACGCCGGCCACCACGGTGACGGCCAACACCGTGTCGCGGGGCAGGCCCAAGACCGCCTCAACCCGGGGGACGGTCAGCATCAAGGCCACCACCAGGATCGCCACCAGCGGCCCGCGCAGCAAAAAGTGCACCAGGTTGTGCTTGATCACCCGGTCGGGCAGCAACATCCCCTGGTAGGCCACGATGTAGCCGATCACGACGATCATGATTCCCGTGGCCAGGTTGCCGGCCAGATTCATGAGGGTCAGGACGTTGGCCGGCAGGATGCGCGCCGTGGCGGGGATCAGCAGATACGGGAGGACGCCGATGCCCGGGGCGGCAAAGGCCCACTTGAGGTAGGCCATGCGGCGGCGAGAGGTCGTCGTCAGGCAGCGCGCCTCGGCGCGCAGGATGTTGCCCCAGCCGGCCGCGCTGGTTAGCACATAGTAGGCCGCAAAGAGCCAGAAGAGCGGGCCCGCAAGGAGGTGGAACATGCCGTCTCGGCGGCCGAGGCCGCGGACGACCAGGTCGCTGCAGCAAGCCAGCACCAACGAGGTCACGCCGACCAGGTAGCTGGCCCACACCCAGGCCCGCTGGAGCCGCGACGTGGCGCCAGTGGTGCGCAACACGGCCACCGAAAAGTGCAGATAGGCGGCCGGTACCAGCGAGATCCCCGCCCACTGCAGTCGCAGCCAGATAGCGACCGCCTCGGGAGAGATGACCAGATTCGCGCCAAGCTCGACGACAAAGACGAGCGACACAAAGGCGGTCAGCGCGCAGAAGGCCTGGGCCACCGGGCTGCGAAAGTTGTGGGCAAAGACGTAGACAAAGAGGGAAAACCCGAGGATGACGTTGGCGGAAAGCAGTATGGGGTTGGCAATGGACAGTATTTCACGAATCACTTCAGAACCTCGGGGAGATCGGCTAACCCGGGCGCCCAGCGACTAGAGGAGCAGGGTCACCAAGTAGTAGGCCAGCGGTCCCACGTACAATAGGCTATCCACACGATCGAGCATCCCGCCGTGGCCAGGGATGAGATGACCGGAATCCTTCACCGTGAGCTG
>JAAZBY010000194.1 GCA_012513595.1 Chloroflexota bacterium | reverse complement strand
TCACCACCTCAGCGCCGACCTCGGCCGCCCCGCGCAGGCTGCGCAGGCCGGCCAGGACGGCGGCCTCGCGGAGGGCATCGTCGGGGTTGGCGGCGTCCCAGGCGGCGCTGTCGATGTGCACGCTGCGCGGAGCCAGTCCCCAGGCCTCCAGGTCGCGCCGCAGGCCGGCCGGGTCGGCGCCCCAGGAATCGAGAGTGTCGGGATCGCCGAGTTCCAGGTTGCGGAAGCCAGCCGCGGCCAGGGCGGCCAGGGCTTCGCGTCGTGGGCGCTGCCCCACGACCGCGGTGGACACGCAGTAACCGTTGGGTGCATAGGTCATGGCAGGCGTTCTCCATACTAGGTGGCGATGGCGGCGTCGGCCGCCCGGTGCGCGGAGAGTATAGGTCGCTGAACTGGTGCCGTAAAGGGGGGTGCTCCGTCACAAATTGTTAGGATGGGTCCGCAATGCAGTATTCCCGCCCCCGAGCGATTGGCTTTGGTCGGGCGCCGTGATATACTCGCTGCGACTAGCGTCGGGCGAGGCCTCGCCCGGCTCAGCCCCGGCCTCACAGGAGGTGTCCATGCCGCGGAGCCGTACCCTGGTAGCCCTGTCATGCGCTTTGGTGGTGGCGATGGTCGCGTTGGGGGGCGCCGCTGTAACCGTCCGGGCCGAGGGGCCGACCACCCACACCGTCCGTTGGGGAGAGACGCTGAGCTCGATCGCCTATCGCTACCACGTCACCCTGCGGGGCCTGGTAGAGGCCAACAACCTGCGCAGCGCAAACGTGATCTATGCCGGCCAGCGGCTCATCATCCCCGAAGAGAGCCCCGTCACGCTGCACGTGGTGCGCCCGGGGGATTCGCTCCTGACCATCGCTCGCGAGTACGGGGTGAGCATCTGGGCCATTGCCAAGCGGAACAGCATCTACAACGTGAACCTGGTCTTCGTCGGGCAGTCGCTGGCCATCCCGCTGCCCGAAGAGGCGGCGCCCACGCCGACCGCTACGCCCGCCGCTAGGGCGACGCCGACGCCCGCCGCCGGGCCCGCGACGCCCGCCGCCGGGCCCGCGACGGCTGCCGTACCTCAGGCGGGCGCCGCCCAGGAGGCCATTGTCATCGCCTCTCCGAAGGAGGGCACGACCGCGTCCAGCCCGCTGACCGTCACTGGCTGGGCTGCCGCCGCGGAGAACACCCTGGCGCTCGATATCCTGGACGAAAAGGGGGTACGCGTCGGCCAGGGCTTTGCCATCATCGACGCCGAGATGGGAGAGTTCGGGCCCTTTGAGGGCACGGTGGCGTTCAACGGGCTCAGCAAGGCCCAGGAGGGCCTCCTGCAGGTCTACTCCGTCAGCCCGTCCAGCGGGGCCATCGAGCACCTGAGCTCGGTGACGGTGCGGCTGCGGCCGTAGACGCCCTTGTTCGTCCGGTTCACGTCGGAGGTGCGCCCGGGCTGGCCTCCGACGTGTGTTCTATGGGCAGTGCGATAGGGGAACCCCCTCGCGCTCTCTGGAGTCAGTCGCTATCTGGCGGAGCATGCGCATGCGCGTCGTTCGTTACGTGGTGAACCTGGTGCTGGCCGTCGTGCTGGTGGGGGCCATGTGCCTCTGCCTGGCCTCCGGCCTGGCCGTCGTCTGGGCCAGGGGCTGGGAACGGTACGACCTTACCGAGGGGAGCGCGCAGCACAACTGGGTCTGGATCGACGAGCGCCCCATCCACTACTGGATCGACGGGCCGGAGGGCTCCCCGGCCGTAGCGCTGATCCATGGGCACCAGGTCGAGGGGCTGGAGACCTGGCGCGGGACGGCCAGAGCGCTGACGCGCTCAGGCCTGCGCGTGGTGGCCATCGACCTGCTGGGCTTTGGGCACTCGGCGCGCGACCCGCTCGCCGACCTCTCCACGCCGGGGCAGGCCCAGGTGGCCGGCAAGGTGCTGAACGAGCTGCGCCTGTCAGGGGCTACCGTGGTGGGGCATGGTTGGGGCGCCGCGGTGGCGCTGGAGATGGCCCGCATGCAGCCGCAGCTGGTGGGGCGGCTGGTGCTGGTGGACCCCATCGTCGCGGGCTCGCCCGGCCCCGCCTGGCGGGCGGTTGCCGACGTGCCCTACCTGGGCCGGGCGGCGGCCTGGGCTTTCGAGGCCGGCGGGCCGCTGTGGGCCGCCTCGCTGCGACGGGGCTTCCATGAGCCCAGCCGCCTCTCCGAGGAGTATCTGGAGGCGGCCAGGGAGGCCAGCCGCATCCACGGCACGCTGCGGACGCTGGCCGTCATGGCCGCCGAGCGGGAGGAGAGCGATCTCGTCGGCGCCCTGGGAGGCATCAGCCAGCCGGTGCTGATCCTCCGCGGTGCGGACGACCCCTGGGTGACCCACCGGGACGTCCAGCGCCTGGCGCGGGAGCTCCCCGATGCGCGGACGGCCACCATCCCCGAGGCCGGGCACTACCCACAGCTTGAGCGCGGGAGTGATGTGTCTGGCTTGCTGCTCGACTTTTCCCTGGGCCGCGCGATCGCTACAGACTAGGGGGAAGGAAGCGCCTGCCCAGGGGCGGCCGGTGCGGACAAAAAAGAGGGGGAGCGCCCGCGGGCGCTCCCCCTCTGTGTACCTAGGACCTAGTCGACGCGATAGTGGCAGCCGTGGCTTTCGCGGTTTTCCCAGGCGGCGTTGGCCACCGTGATAGCCGCCAGCGCGGCGTTGCGCAGCCGGATGATGCCCGGGCTCAGCTTGGCCGTGCGGTAGAAAGCGTCAATATCCTGCCGCAGGTTGTAGAGGTCGCGCAGGGCGCGCGAGAGGAGCCGGCTGGAGCGGACCAGCCCGACATAGTACCACATGGTGTGCTTGACGGTGGCCATGTCGTGCTCCACCAGGGCCGGGTCGGCTTCCTCGGTGAGGCCCTCGGCCCGCCAGGCCGGGATGTGTTGCGAATCCGGGGCGGGCATGCTGCTCAGCCGCTCGAGGATGTGCTGCCCCGCCCGCGCCCCCCACACCAGCCCTTCGAGGAGCGACGAGCTGCCCAGGCGGTTGGCGCCGTGCACGCCGGTGCAGGTCACCTCGCCGACGGCGTACAGCTGCCGCAGGTTGGTGCGGCCCCACTCGTCCACCCACACGCCGCCGCAGAAATAGTGCGCCGCCGGCACCACCGGGATCGGGTCGGCCGTGATGTCGACGCCGTGTTCCTTGCAGGCCTGGTAGATGGTCGGGAAGCGCTCGCGGATACGCTCGGCCGGCATCACCGAGGCGATATCCAGGAAGACCGAGGAGGCGCTGGTGCGCAGCATCTCCTGATGGATGCTGCGGGCCACCACGTCGCGCGGGGCCAGCTCCTGCCATTCGGGGGCATAGCGCTGCATAAAGGGCTCGCCGTGCACGTTGAGCAGCCGCGCGCCCTCGCCCCGCAGCGCCTCGCTGATCAAAAAGTGCGCCTGCCCGCGATGGTAGAAGGTCGTGGGGTGGAACTGGACGTACTCGGCATTGATGATGCGGGCGCCGGCGCGGTAGGCCATCGCCAGGCCGTCCCCGGTAGCCCCTTCGGGGTTGGTGGTGTGCAAAAAGATCTGCCCCAGCCCGCCGGTGGCCAGCACGGTGGCCTTGGCCAGGATGGTGCGCACTACCCGGGCCTGCGGATCGAACACGTAGGCCCCCACGCATGACACCGGCTGGTAGATGGCCAACCGGTCCCGCGAGTGGTGCGACGGGGTGAGGAGGTCCACGGCGATGTGATCGGTGAGCACGTGGATGTTGGGGCGGGCGCGCAGCGCCTCCACCAGTTTCTCCTGAATGGCGCGGCCGGTGGCATCGTTCACGTGCAGGATGCGGCTGGTCGAATGGGCCGCCTCACGGGTGCGCTCCACGGCATGTGCGGCGTCGAGGGTAAAGGGCACGCCGTAGCGCTCGATCAGGAGCTCGCGCACCAGGCGCGGCCCGTCGTGGGCCAGGATCTCGACCGCCGTGCGGTTGTTCATCCCGTCGCCGGCGCGCATCAGGTCCTCGACGAGCTGCTCGGGCGAGTCTTCGACCCCCTCGTAGATGATGCCGCCCTGGGCATAGTAGGTGTTCGCTTCCAACGGGTCGGACGACTTGGTGATCAGGGTCACCTGCGTGCGGCCATCTTCGGACAGGCGCAGCGCCGCCGTTGCCCCGGCGATGCCGGCGCCGATGATCAATACGTCCGTCTCGATGCGCTCCGCAAGGTCAGCCATTAGCGCCCATCTCCAACATGGTGTCGAGGGCGACCTTGGCCCAGCGGGCCGTCTCGTCGTCCACGGTGATGACGTTCCGCGGTTCGTCGGCCAGCAGCCCCTCCAGGATGTAGAGGAGGTCGCGGGCCGTGGTCATGCTCATGGTGGCGCAGCGTGCCGGCACCAGCGGCAGCACGGTCTTGTCGGGGTGCTGGAGGGCCAGCCGCTCGACGAGGTTGATCTCGGTGCCGATGATGATCGTGGCGCCGGTGGGGGCCTTTTCCACGTAGCGGATGATGCCCGTCGTCGAATAGTCGGCGTCCGCCTTTTCCACCACCTCGCGGCGGCACTCCGGGTGGACGACCACCAGCGCCCCGGGGTGGGCGGCGCGCATGCGGTCGACGTCCTCGGCCAGCATGCGGCGGTGTACGTTGCAGTACCCCTTCCACACCGAGACGCGCGCCCCGGCCACCTTCTCGGCCGCCGGCGGGTTGGACGGGTCCCAGATCACCACCTGCTCGCGGGGGATGCCGATGTCCAGGGCGGTGTTAGTGCCCAGGTGCTCGTCAGGCAGGAAGAGGATGTGCTCGCCCCGCGCCAAAGCCCAGCGAAAGATCGCCTGGGCGTTGGAGGATGTGCACACCGCCCCGCCGTGCCGCCCGACAAAGGCCTTCACGTCGGCGGTGGAGTTCTGGTAGGTAATCGGCACTACACCGCCGGGGAAGAGCGGGCTCAGCGTGCCCCAGGCGACCTCGGCGTCGCGCGCGTTGGCCATGTGGGCCATGGGGCAGAGCGCCTCGAGCACCGGCTGCATCACGACCTGCCCCGGCGCCGAAAGGATGGCGGCCGTCTCGGCCATGAACGAGACCCCGCAGAAGACAATATACTGAGCATCCCGAGCGGCCGCGGCCTGCTGCGAGAGGCCGAGCGAGTCCCCGCGATAGTCGGCGAACTGGATAACCTCATCACGCTGGTAGTGGTGCCCGAGGATGGTCAGTCGGGAGCCCAGGGTCTCCTTGGCCCGCCAGATGGCCTGCGCAACCTCCCGATCAGACAGGTCGGAATACAACACAATGCTTGACTTCATGCGCTTTCTCCGGACTGCAGTTTGATGTCCAGGCTGATATCCAGGGCCTTCACCGAGTGGGTGAGGTCACCAACCGAGATCAGGTCCACGCCGGTGGCAGCCACCGCGGCGACGGTATCGAGCGTGATCCCGCCAGAGGCCTCGATCTCCACCCGTCCGTTCCCGCGGCGGACGGCCTCGCGCATCAGGTCGAGCGACATGTTGTCCAGCATGATGCGGTCGACGCCCAGGGAGAGGGCCTCGTCGAACTGGGCGAGCGACTCGACCTCCACCTCAATGGCCAGGCCGTGCACCTGGGCACGCACGCGGCGCACCGCCTCGCGGATCCCGCCGGCGGCCTCGATGTGGTTGTCTTTGATCAAAACCATGTCGTACAGGCCGATGCGGTGGTTCATGCCGCCGCCCAGGGCGACGGCCATCTTGTCCAGCGTGCGGAGGCCGGGGGCCGTCTTGCGGGTGTCCAGAATGCGGGCGCGGGTGCCGCGCACGGCCTCGACGTACTCGCGGGTGAGCGAGGCGATGCCCGACATGCGCTGCAAGAAGTTGAGCGCCACGCGTTCGGCCACCAGAATGCCGGGGCCGTAGCCGTCCACGCGGGCGACCACGTCGCCCACCGCGACGGGCGTGCCCTCGCTAACCAGGGGGGTGTACGAGATGGCGTCGTCGACCAGGGCAAAGACCTGGCCCACCACGCCCAGGCCGGCGACGACACCTGCCGCCTTGACGAGGAAGGTGCCAGTCAGGTGCGTGGCGGGGCTGATGATGGCGTTGGAGGTCACGTCTCCGGGGCCGACATCCTCGGCCAGAGCCCGTTCGGCGATGCGCCGGATTTCTGTATCGAGGTCCATGGCTGTACTCCGCACTGTGGTTGGCGAGACTCCGCAGACTATTCTACACCAGCCTCAGAGCGTGAGCAAAGCACCGCGGCGCGCGCAGCATGCAAGGGGAGCCCCGGGCGGTCCAGTCTGCTCGGACCGCCCAGGGCTCCCTACGGTTGGCCTGCTAACCGCGCGGCTAGCGAACGGGCGTCAACCAGCCGTGCCGGTCCGGCACCTTGCCAGAGACGACGTCAAAAAAGTCGGCCTGTAGGCGGGCCGTGATGGGCCCCCGCCGCCCGGCGCCGACGACGATGTGATCGACCGAGCGGATCGGCGTGATCTCGGCGGCGGTGCCGGAGAAGAAGACCTCGTCAGCCAGGTAGAGCTGCTCGCGGGCGATCTGGGCCTCGACGACGGGGTAGCCCGCGTCACGCGCCAGCTGCATGATGCAGTGGCGCGTGATGCCGTTCAGGATCGACGAGGCGCGCGGCGGCGTGTACAGGACGCCGTCCTGGACGAGAAAGACGTTCTCCCCGCTCCCCTCACACACGTAGCCGTAGACGTCGAGGGCGATGCCCTCCTCATAGCCGTTCTCGACGGCCTCCATGTGGATCAGCTGCGAGTTGGTGTAGTGGCCGCCCGCCTTGACGGCGGCGGGGGTGGTGCCGGGCGCCATGCGCCGCCACGACGACACGCCCACGTCCACGCCGTGCTCGAGCGCCTCGGGCCCCAGGTAGGCGCCCCACTCCCAGGCGGCGATGATCACCTGCACCGGGCAGGTGCGCGGCTCAACGCCCAGCTGCCGGTATCCACGGAACACCAGCGGCCGGATGTAGCAGGAGCGCAGCTTGTTCTTGGCCACCGTGTCGAGCACTGCTTGGGTCAACGCCTCGCGCGAGAAGGGCAGCTCCATGCGGTACACCCGGCAGGAATCGACCATGCGCTTCATGTGCGCCGGCAAGCAAAAGACCGCCGTCCCGGCCGCGGTGTCGTAGGCGCGGATCCCCTCGAACACGCTGGAGCCATAGTGCAGCGCATGCGAGAGCACGTGCACCTTGGCCTCTCCCCAGGGGACGAACTCGCCATCAAACCAGATGAACTCGGACTCTTTCATGCCCACGGTCTCTTCCTCCCGGCGGCCGCCGACGCGGGCGCAACGTGTGTGGATAGGGACTAGCTCTGTGAAACGGCTGCCACGATCAGATCGCCTATGGCGATGGTGCCCGTCACCGGCTCATCCGGCGCGGCGATGTCCTTGGTGCGGTACCCCGCGGCCAGGGCCCGCTCGACGGCCCCCTCGATGGCGCGGGCCTCCTCGTCCAGCCCCAGCGAGTAGCGCAGGAGCAGCGCGGCGCTCAGGATGGCCGCCAGCGGGTTGGCGATCCCCTGGCCGGCGATATCCGGGGCGGAGCCGTGGATCGGCTCGTAGAGCCCCAGGCGCCCCTCGCCGAGCGAGGCCGACGGGAGCATGCCCATCGAGCCGCTCAGCATGGAGGCCTCGTCGGTGAGGATGTCGCCAAACATGTTCTCGGTAACGATCACGTCGAACGTCGCCGGGCGGCGGATCAGGTGCATGGCGCAGGCGTCCACCAGCAGGTGCTCGCAGCGGACGTCGGGGTACTCACGGGCCACGCGGGTGGCCACCTCCCGCCACAGGCGCGAGCACTCCAGGACGTTGGCCTTGTCCACCGAGGTGACCAGGCCGCGGCGGGTGCGGGCCAGGCGAAAGGCCGCGTGGACCACCCGCTCGACCTCGTGCTCGGAGTAGATCATGGTGTCGTACGCGGTGCGCCCCGCGTCGCGCCGGCCGCGCTCGCCAAAGTAGAGGCCGCCGGTCAGTTCGCGGACCACCACCAGGTCAGTGCCACGCAGCACCTCGGCCTTGATGGTGGAGGCGTCGATGAGCGCCGGGTAGAGGCGCACCGGGCGCAGGTTGCGTATAGCCCCATCCCCTGGCGGAGGCCCAGCAGCCCCTGCTCGGGGCGCACCTTGGCGGCCGAATCGTCCCACCGCGGGCCGCCCACGGCGCCAAAGAGCACCGCGTCGGAGGCTTTGCAGAGGGTCAGGGTCTCCTCGGGCAGGGCGGTGCCGCGCGCGTCGATGGCCGCGCCGCCCACCAACCCCTCCTGAAAGCCGAAATCGTGGCCGTAGCGCCGGGCCACGGCTTCCAGCACCCGCCGGGCCTGGGCAGTGACTTCGGGGCCGATGCCATCCCCGGCGAGGACGGCGATGTTCGCTTGCATCTCACGTACCTTTCTCTCGATGGCGAAGGGCGGACGGCCTCAGGCGCCCGCCTGGATCTTGCGCCGTGTGTGCTCGACCAGGCCCCCCGCGGCGATGAGGTCCAGCATGAAGGGCGGGTAGGCCGTGGCCCGGTACTCGCGCCCCAGGTCCAGGTTGCGGATCAGGCCGGCGGCCAGGTCCACCTCGAGGCGCTGGCCGGCCTGCGCCGCGCGGGCGGCCTCGGGGCACTCGAGGATCGGCAGGCCGATGTTGATCGCGTTGCGGAAAAAGATGCGCGCAAACGTCTCGGCGATGACGCAACCGATGCCGGCCGCCTTGATGGCCACCGGCGCGTGCTCACGCGAAGAGCCGCAGCCAAAGTTGGTGCCCGCCACGATGATGTCTCCGGGGCGGACCCTCTCGGCAAAGCCGGGGTCGTGGTCTTCCATGCAGTGGGCGGCCAGCTCTGCCTCGGACGTGGTGTTCAGGTAGCGGGCCGGGATGATGGCGTCGGTGTCGACGTTGTCGCCGTATTTCCAGACGCGGCCGGTAATGCTCACGGAAGGTCCTCCTTATTGTGCGCCAGTGGCGGGCTGGCGCTTGTCCAGTTCGCGGGCGATGGCGTCGCGGACGGCGCCCACGTCGGGCGGCAGCTCGACGGGCGGGTTGCGATGGAGGGCCTCCACGCCGTCCAGGGTGCCCTCGTGGTAGCCGACCTTAAAGCCGGTGAACTTGAGCCCGTGCGCCGTCGACACGACGATGACGCGGTCCGTCGGGCCGATCTCGCCCCGCCGGACGAGCTTGGTCAGGACGGCCAGCGCCACGCCGGTGTGCGGGCAGGTGTACATGCCGGTGCGGTCGGCCCGGGCGGCGGCGTCGGCCAGCTCGTTTTCCGTGGCCTGCTCTACCAGCCCGTCGAACTGCTGGATGGCCCGCGCCGCCTTTTCGTACGAGACGGGGTCGCCGATCTGGATGGCGCTGGCCAGGGTAGTGCCCGCCGTGACGGGCGCGTACTCGCGGAAGCCGCTGCGGAAAGCGCGGTAGAAGGGGTTGGCCCGTTCGGCCTGGGCGGCCACCAGGCGGGGCAGCCGGTCGATCAGGCCCAGTTCCTTCATCAGCAACAGCCCCTTGCCCAGCGCGCTGATGTTGCCCAGGTTCCCCGAGGGGATGATGATCCAGTCGGGCACTTCCCAGTCAAACTGCTGGACGATCTCGATCCCCACCGTCTTTTGCCCCTCGATGCGCAGCGAGTTCATCGAGTTGGCCAGGTAGATGGTGTTGTCCTTGGTCACCTCGCGGACGATGGCCATGCACCCGTCAAAGTCAGTGTCGAGGGAGAGGACCAGGGCGCCGTTGGCGATCGGCTGGATGAGCTGCGCGGCCGAGACCTTGTCGCGCGGCAGGAAGACGATCGACTGGATGCCGGCGGCGGCGCAGTAGGCCGCCAGGGCCGCCGAGGTGTCCCCGGTGGAGGCGCAGGCGATGGCCCGCACGCCAGAGCCCGCGGCCATGATCTGCCGCACCACGCTCACCAGCACCGTCATGCCCAGGTCTTTGAACGAGCCGGTGTGGCTGTTGCCCGACATCTTGACCCACAGGTCGCGGAGGCCCAGTTCATCCCCAAAGCGCTCGGCCCAGAAGAGGTTGGTGTGCCCCTCGTACATCGACACGATGTGGTCGGGGGAGATCTCCGGGGCGACCCACTCCTTCTTGCCCCACACGCCGCTGCCGTAGGGCCACTTGGTGGTGTGCATGCGCTCGTCAAAGCGGGCCTTCCACTCGGCCGGTGAGGTCTCTTTGAGCGCGTCCACGTCATGGCACACTTCCAGCAACCCGTCGCAATGCGGGCAGCGATAGATGATGTCAAAGATGGAGTAACGCCCCTCACAGCCGCGCACACACTGGAACCAGGATTGCTGACTCGCCATGATCTCTCCTCGGTCTCGCGAAAACGCTATAGATCGTCGGGACCGCCGATGCGGCCCAGGACGGCGCTGGCGGCGGCTACGGCCGGCCCGGCCAGGTAGACCTCGCTCTCGGCGTGGCCCATCCGCCCGACAAAGTTCCGGTTGGTGGTCGAGATACAGCGCTCTCCCGCGGCCAGGACGCCCATGTAGCCGCCCAGGCAGGGGCCACAGGTCGGCGTGCTGAACACGGCGCCGGCGTCGACAAAGACCTCGGCCAACCCCTCCTGCACGGCGCGCTTGTAGAGCGCCTGGGTGCCAGGGATGACGATGCAGCGCACCAGCGGGTGCACCTGGCGGCCCTTGAGGATGGTGGCCGCCTCGACGAGGTCCTTCCAGCGCCCGTTGGTGCAGGAGCCGATGACGGCCTGGTCGATACCCACCTCGCCCACCTGGCTGAGGGGGCGCGCATTGGAGGGCAGGTGCGGGAAGGCCACCACCGGCTCCACCGCCGCGGCGTCGATCTCAATGACGCGGGCGTATTCGGCGCCCGGGTCTGAGGCGTAGGCCCGGTACGGGCGCACGGCGCGGCCGGCGACGTACTCCTCGGTCTTGGCGTCCGCATGAAAGAGGCCGGCCTTGGCCCCCGCCTCGATGGCCATGTTGGCCATGGTGAAGCGGTCGTCCATGGTCAGGGCGTCGACCGTCTCGCCGGCGAACTCCATGGCCTGGTAGCGGGCGCCGTCCACGCCGACCAGCCCGATGGTGTGCAGGATCAGGTCTTTGCCGCCCACCCAGGGGCGCAGGGCGCCGCGATAGACAAAGCGGACCGTCTCAGGCACGCGCATCCAGATGCGGCCGGTGGCCATGGCCACGGCGATATCGGTGGAGCCCATGCCGGTGGCAAAGGCGCCCACGGCCCCGTAGGTGCAGGTGTGGGAATCGGCCCCGACGACGACGTCGCCGGGCAGCACCAGCCCCTGCTCCGGAAGGAGGGCGTGCTCGATGCCCATGCGCCCGACTTCAAAATAGTGGGTGATGCGGTGGCGATGGGCGAACTCGCGCATCGCCTTGCACTGCTCGGCCGACTTGATGTCCTTGTTGGGAGCAAAGTGGTCGGGCACCAGGGCGATGCGGTCCCGGTCAAAGACGCGGTCGACGCCGAGCTTGGCGAACTCTTGGATGGCGATGGGCGCGGTGATGTCGTTGGCGAGGACCAGGTCCACCGCGACGTCGACAAGCGCGCCGACCGCGAGGGTTTCCTGCCCGGTGTGGGCAGCCAGGATCTTTTGCGCCATGGTCATGGCAGGGTGAGTCATGCAGGTTCCCTTTCTCTGGGGGCGGCGGGCCGGAGGGGGCCGCGCGGGCCCCCTCCGGCCCTCTCGGACCTAGGCGTTCTGGGTCGCGGGCAGCATGTGGCGGTAGGCCAGCAGCTTGTTCAGCGCGGCCATGTAGGCCCGCCCGCTGGCCACTATGATGTCGGTACTGGTGCCCTGCCCGGTAAAGACCCAGCGCTTCTCGCCGGTCTGCGGGTTCACGGGCAGGCCATTTTGGGCGCCGGCATCCGCCTCGATGCGGATGGAGACTTGCCCCTGGGCGTCGATCCCCTCGGTGACCGAGACGACCGAGAACTCGGTCAGCTCGTTGGGCACGCCGATGATGCGGTTGATGGCCTTGTAGACGGCGTCCACCGGGCCGGTGCCGTGGGCCGAATCGACGAGCAGCTCCCCCTCGGGCCCGCGCAGGGCCACGGTGGCCGTGGCGATGGCGTGGTCTCCGCAGGAGACCTGCAGGTGCTCCAGCCGGTAGACCTCCTGCGGCTGGAAGACCTCGTCGGCCACCAGGGCGGCCAGGTCTGCGTCCGACACGATCTTTTTCTTGTCGGCCAGGTCTTTGAAGCGGGCAAAGGCGCGGTTTACCTGCTCGGCGTCGAGGTGGTAGCCCATCTGCGTGAGGCGATCGGTGAAGGCGTGGCGCCCCGAGTGCTTGCCCAGCACCAGCCGCCCGGCCGACAGGCCCACCGTCTCCGCATCGATGATCTCGTAGGTCTGGCGGTGCTTGAGGATGCCGTCCTGGTGAATGCCCGCCTCATGGGCAAAGGCGTTAGCGCCCACGATGGCCTTGTTGGCCTGCACCATCAGGCCGGTAAAAGCGGAGACCATGCGGCTGGCGGGGATGATCTCGCGCGTGTTGATGTGCGTGTCGATGCCCAGCTGATCGCGCCGAGTATAGAGAGCCATGACGATTTCCTCAAGCGCGGCGTTGCCGGCGCGCTCCCCCAGGCCGTTGATGGTGCACTCGACCTGGCGGGCCCCCTCCATGACGCCGGCCAGCGTGTTGGCGGTGGCCAGGCCGAGGTCGTTGTGGCAGTGTACCGAGATGACGGCCTTCTCGATGCCGGGGGTGTTCTGGCGGATGCCGCGGATCAGGGCGCCGAACTCCCAGGGCATCAGGTAGCCGACCGTGTCGGGGATGTTGACCGTCGTGGCGCCGGCGGCGATGGCCGCGGCGAGCACCTCGTAGAGGAACTCGGGGTCCGAGCGGCCGGCGTCCTCAGGCGAGAACTCGATATCATCGCAGTAGGAGCGGGCGTGGGCGACCATAGTGCGGGCCGCCTCGACGACCTGTGCGCGGCTCATACGCAGCTTGTGCTGCATGTGCACGTCGGACGTGGCGATAAAGACGTGAATCCGGCCGCGCGCCGCATCGCGGATCCCCTGCCAGGCAGCGTCGATATCCGCTCGGACGCAGCGGGCCAGCCCGCAGATCACGGGGCCCTCCGTCTGGCGGGCGATGCGCTGGACGGCCTCCAGGTCCCCGGGCGAGGAGGCGGGGAAGCCGGCCTCGATGACGTCGACGCCGAGGTGGGCCAACTGCCGGGCGATCTGCAGCTTTTCCTGGGTGTGCATCGTGGCGCCGGGGGATTGCTCCCCGTCGCGCAGGGTGGTGTCAAAGATCGTTACGGTATCCATCGGTGCCCTCCTGATTCCTCCCTCTGGGCTGCGCCGGCTCGGGGCGCAGCGTTCCTGTGCACTCGCGTGGGCGACGCGCTCGGGTGTGGCGACCTTCCCGACCGGGTGGGGCTGCTGCCCGGCAACCCCCCGGCCATCACGCCTGGGAAGGCCGCCCCAGAAGGGGCAGTTCCAGGCTGTCTAGCAGCGCCTGGAAAGAGGCCTCGATGATGTTCACAGAGCTCCCCACCGTGGTCCAACTGCGCACGCCGTCGGAGGCGTCGATGAGCACGCGGGTACGCGCCGCAGTGGCGGCCTGTTCGTCGAGGATGCGCACCTTATAGTCGGTCAACTGTACGGCCTCCAGGCACGGGTAAAAGGGCAGCAGTGCCTTGCGCATGGCGCGGTCCAGGGCGTTCACCGGGCCGTCTCCTTCGGCGGCGGTGTGCATGATG
>JAAZBY010000193.1 GCA_012513595.1 Chloroflexota bacterium | reverse complement strand
GGGACGCTGGCCGCCCTGGAGGCGCGGCGCCGCGTGGTCGTCCTCGGGGACATGGCCGAGCTGGGGCCATTGACCGAGGAGGCCCACCGCGCCGCCGGGCGCGGCATCGCCGGGGTCGCCGACCTACTGGTGACCATCGGCGACCTGGCCGGCCTGGCCGCCGAGGCGGCGCTGCAGGGCGGCCTGGCGCCCGAGCAGGTCGTGGTCACCTACGCCCCGGAGGACGCCGTCCGCGCCCTGCGCGAACGCCTCGGCGCGGGGGACCTGGTGCTCCTCAAGGGGAGCGCCACGGCCCGGCTCGAGGCGGTGACCCGTGAACTCCTGGCCAACCCGGACGGCGACGCCCCCCTGCTCCCCCGCCAGGGGCCCGGCTGGCAGCAGGTATCGCTGCGCCGCCCCGGCCGCCCCACCTGGGTGGAGATCGACCTCGGCGCGGTGGCCCACAACGTCCGCCTGTTGGCCGGCGCGGTGGGGCCAGCGGTGGGCGTGATGGCCGTCCTCAAGGCCGACGCCTACGGCCACGGCGCCGCACGCGTGGCCCGCACGGCGCTCAACAACGGCGCCTCCTGGCTCGGCGTGGCCTGCCTGGGTGAAGCGGCCGACCTCCGCCGGGCGGGGATCACGGCGTCGATCCTGTCGTTGGGGTACACGCCCCCCTGGCAGGCGCGCGAGGCGGTGCTGTACGACGTGGCCACCACCCTCTATGCCAAGGACCTGGCCACCGCCCTGGGGCGCGCTGCCGCCGACCTGGGGCGCCCAGCGCGGGTGCACGTCAAGGTGGACACGGGGATGGGGCGGCTGGGGCTATCCCCGGGGGAGGTGCTCCCCTTTATGCGCTGGCTGCGCGGGGTGCCGGGGGTGGTGGTCGAGGGGCTCTTTACGCACCTGGCCACGGCCGATGCGGCGGACCTGACCGACGCCCGCGGGCAGCTGGTCGCCTTCGAGGGGGTCATCGCGGCGCTCCGGGCGGAGGGGCTCGTGCCGCCGCTCCTGCACGCGGCGAACTCGGCCGCGGCGTTACGCCTGCCGGAAAGCCGCTACAACATGGTCCGCCCGGGGATCGCGTTGGTGGGGCTGAACCCCTCGGCCGAGGCGCCCCTGCCGGAGGGGTTCCGGCCGGCGCTGGCCTTCAAGTGCCAGGTGGCGCAGGTCAAGGCGCTGCCCGCCGGCGCGCCGGTGGGGTACGGGGGTGCCTGGCGGGCGGCGCGTGAGTCGCGCATTGCCGTGATCCCGGTGGGGTATGCGGACGGGTTCCGCCGCGGCCCGGCGAACTGGGGGGAGGTGCTGGTGCGCGGGCGGCGGGCGCCGCTGGTGGGCAATGTGTGCATGGACCAGGCCATGATCGACGTGACGGACATCCCCGGGGTGCGCGCCGGCGACGAGGTGGTGCTGATCGGCCATCAGGGGGAAGAGGCCATCACGGCGGACGAGGTGGCCGCCCGCCTGGGGACGATCAACTACGAGGTGGTCTCGGCCATCCTAGCGCGCGTCCCGCGGGTGGTGTGAGGGGAAGAAGAAGACGAAGAGGAAGAAGGACAGGATTGACAGGATTGACAGGATTGGGAGGGGGTCTTCATGACCCTCGGGGTCTTGGGCGACTCATGACCCCCGGGGTCTTGGGGCCGCAGACGGCCGGACCGCGGGGGTCTAAAGGCGGCGAGCCTGGCTGCTGCGACCGAAAGGGTTCCCGCTCTCGCGAGCCTCTCCGCTGCGACCGAAGGGCTTCCCGCTCTTTAGACCCCCGGTATCCCGCCGTCTGCGCGCGTCATGACCCCCGGGGGTCGGGACCCACGAAGGCGGCGATCCTGGCTACTGCGACCGAAAGGGCTCCCCGCGCGCGCCGTCGCTACCCCTCCCCAAATCCTGTCAATCCTGTAAATCCTGTCCTTCTTCCCGTCCTCTCCCGCAGGGGCCCCCTTGGTGCGACCGAAGGGCTTCCCGCACGCGCCGTCGCCATCCCTCCCCCAATCCTGTCAATCCTGTAGATCCTGTCCTTCTTGCCTTCTTCCCCCTCCCCCCCTTGACGCGCTAGAACATATGTGCTACTCTGCGGGGTGAGGGACGGGCGCGGGGGGAGGTGCGGCGGGAATGGACGTCGAACAGCGGCTCTATGCCCTGGGGCAGGCGGCCCGCTTTGACGTCTGCCAGGCCACCGATCGCCCGGCCGACACGCCCGTGCGGGACGAGTTGGCCGGCTGCATCTTTCGCGCCGTGCGCCGCGGCGGCGGGTGCACGCCCCTCCTCAAGGTCCTGCAATCCTCCGT
>JAAZBY010000192.1 GCA_012513595.1 Chloroflexota bacterium | reverse complement strand
GGCTTGCCGAGCATCTTGCGCAGCGCCGAGCGGGCGAACAGCTCGAACGACACCATGGCTGACACGGGGTTCCCCGGCAGCCCCAAGAGCGGCACGCCGCCGATCTGGCCAAAGGCGAACGGCTTGCCCGGCCGCATGCGCACCTGCCAGAAGGTCATCTCCGCCTCGGCGGCCAGCACCTCCTTGACCACGTCGAAATCCCCCACCGAGACCCCGCCCGAGGTGAGCAGCAGGTCAATGTTCTCGGCCAGGCCGCCGCGCAGCCGCTCACGGATGGCGGCCACGTTGTCTCGCGCGATGCCGAGCAGCACCGGTTGGCCCCCCTCGCGCAGCACCTGGGCCGCGTTCGAGTACGAGTTGGCGTTGCGGATCTTGCCCGGCAGGAGCGGCGCGTCGATCTCGATGACCTCGTCGCCGGTGGCCAGGATCCCCACCCGCGGCCGCCGGTAGGTCTGCACAACCCCGTGGCCCAGCGCCGCCAGCATGCCGATCTCGGCGGGGCCGATCTCGGCCCCGCGCCCCAGGACGAGCGTCCCCCGCTGGACGTCCTCGCCCGCCATGCGCACGTTGGCCGCCGGCGGCTGGCTGCGCATCACGCGGACGACGTCGCCGGCCTGTTCGGTCTCTTCAAAGGGGACCACCGCGTCGGCCCCGGCCGGCAGGGGCGCGCCCGTCATGATGCGCACCGCCGTGCCCGGCCGCACCTCCACGTCGGTCGTGTACCCGGCGGCCAGGTTGTACACCACGCGCAGGGCGATCGGGTTGGCCTGGCTGGCCGCGCGGACGTCGTCCGCGCGGACGGCATAGCCGTCCATGGCGCTGTTGGCCAGCGGCGGGATGTCATAGTCGGCGCGGATGTCCTCGGCCAGCACCGTGCCGGCCGCCTCCAGGATCGGCGTGGGCACCGGCCCCAGCACGCGCACAAAGCGAAGCACGGCCTCCCGTGCTTCCTCGACGCTCATCTGCGGGGTCACTTCCTTCATATCGTCCTCCTGGCGCCCGCGGCCGCCCAGGCGCGCGGGCGAGTGGCGCTCAGGCGTGCTCCAATCCTTCCCCCATCAGCATCTGCAGGGCGTGCGGCAGAACGGGCGCCAGCGCCTCCATCCCCTCGCGCACGGCCTTGGGGCTGCCCGGCAGGTTGATGATCAGCGTGCCCTTGCGCAGGCCGGCCACCCCGCGTGAGAGGACGGCCAGCGGCGTCTTCTTGAGGCCCTCGCTCCGCACGAGCTCGGCCAGCCCGGGCATCTCGCGGTCGATGACGGCGCGGGTCGCCTCCGGAGTGAGGTCGCGCGGCGCGGGGCCCGTGCCGCCCGTGGTCACGATGAGGTCCGCCGCGCCCCGGTCACACAGGTCGCGGAAGAGCGCCTCGAGCCGGCCCTGATCATCGGGCACCACGGCCGTCATGACCACTTCCAGCCCCAGCGCGCCGAGCAACTCGGCCAGGAGCCGCCCGCTGCGGTCCTCGCGCTCTCCCGAGTACCCCTTGTCGCTGACGGTGATCGCTGCTGCCCTGGGCATGGCGGTCCTCCCTCCCTATCCTTCTTCCGCCGGCCGGGCGTCGGCCTCGAGGATGATCTCGCCGCTGCGCCCGCCGGCCTTGTAGGCCAGGCGCACGTTCTCCACGCGCATGCCCCGGTCCACCGCCTTGCACATGTCATAGACGGTCAGGGCCGCGACGGTGACCGCCGTCAGCGCTTCCATCTCGACGCCGGTGCGGCCGGTGGTCGACACGGTGGCCTCGATATCGACGCGGGCCGCCTCCCGCCGCGGCTCGAGCCGCAGCGTGACGCCGGTCAGGTTCAGCGGGTGGCACATGGGGATCAGCCGGCCCGTCTCTTTGGCGGCCATGATGCCGGCCACCTGGGCCACGGCCAGCACGTCCCCCTTGGCGACGCGGTTGGCCTCGATGAGGGCCAGCGTCTCCGGCTGCATGTGCACCTCGGCGCGGGCTACGGCTATGCGGTGGGTCTCGGCCTTGTCGCCAACGTTCACCATGCGGGCGCGGCCCGCCTCATCCACGTGGGTAAGAGACATGTCAGCCTCCGATCTGGGACATGAGCCGTCCCCCAGGCCCCCCGGCCCCGGCCAGGCGGTGCCCGGCCGGCTTGGCCCGCACGGCCTCCTGCAAGAGGCGCTGAAGCTCCGCCTCCGTGGCGCTGGTGCGCACCGCGGCGCGCAGGTCGACCTCGGCAGCGGAGAGGAGGCAGAGGCGCAGGCGCCCATCGGCCGTCAGGCGCAGCCGATTGCAGGCCGCGCAAAAGTGCGCGCTGACCGGGCTGATGAACCCGACCGTGCCCGGCGCGCCGGGCAGCCG
>JAAZBY010000191.1 GCA_012513595.1 Chloroflexota bacterium | reverse complement strand
GCGGCGCTGGGGCGCCGCACTCCATGGCGCCCGCCGCGCGCGCCTCGTTTTCGTGCCTGCCGGTGTGCGGCCGGGCGCACGTGACGGCTCCATGGCGCCCGCGCCTACTCCCAGGCCCGCAGCCAGTCGAGCAGGAGGCCCGTCCAGGAAGAGAGGCGCGGGTTGTCGGCCGCTAGGCCGACGCCGTGGCGCCCGCTCTCGTAGGCGTGCAGCTCCACCGGCACGCCCGCCGCCCGGCAGGCCTCCAGGTAGCGCAACGAGTTGGCCACCGGCACGCGCGGGTCGTCGGCGGTGTGGAACAGGAAGGTCGGCGGGGTGCTGGCCGTCACGTGCCGCTCGGCGCTGACCATCTCGCGCTGTTCCTCGGTGACGTCGTCACCAAACAGCCTGGCCCCCAGGCCGGGGTTGCCGCCCGGCAGCATGGAGAGCGCGCCGTAGGCCAGAATGAGCCGGTCGGGCCGCGCCGAGTGGATGCCGGCCAGGTCATCCTGGGGGTCAACGTGCAGGTTCGGCTGGGTGCCGATGGTGGCGGCCAGGTGGGCGCCGGCGCTAAAGCCGATCGCAGCGATGCGGTCCGGCGCGATGGCGTAGCGATCGGCCAGGGCGCGCACCATCCGCACGGCGCGGGCCGCGTCGGCGTAGGGCGCGGGGAAGGTGTGCGGCAGCACGCGGTAGCGGCAGACGACGCCGACAAACCCCTGGTCGGCAAAGAAGCGCCCAAAGGGCTCCCCCTCGTGCGCGGCGAGGTGGTTGTACCCGCCACCGGGCAGCACTAGCACGGCGCCGCGCCGGGCGGCCGGGGTGCCCTTGGGCAGGTAGACCTCCAGCCGCGGGCGCTCGCCCTCGGCGGGGTTGTTCGGCGAGCCGTCTGGCCACAGGGCATGGGTTGCGTCAGCAGGCATGGTGTTCCTCCTCAGCGGCGCCAGAGTGAGAGTGGCGCGGGCGGTTCAGGCGGTCCAGTCGCTCAACCAGTCGAGCAGGAGCGTCGGCCAGGAGCGCAGGCGGGGCAGGTCCTCGGCCAGGCCCACGCCGTGTCGGCCGCTCTCGTAGACGTGCAGCTCCACCGGCACGCCCGCCGCCCGGCAGGCCAGGGCGTAGCGGATGCTGTTGGAGCAGGGGACGGACGGATCGTCCGCCGTGTGGAACAGAAAGGCGGGCGGGTTGCTGGCCTGCACGTGCAGCTCGTTGGACATCTGCCGGCGGGCCTCCTCGCTGGCCCCGGGGCCGAGGAGGTTCGCGGCGGAGCCCTGGTGATACTCGCTGACCATCGAGATGACCGGGTAGCCGAGGATGACACGGTCGGGCCGGGCCGACCAGGCGGGGACGAGGTCATCCTGGGGGTCCTGGTAGAGGTCCGGCTGGGTGGCGACGGTGGCGGCCAGGTGCCCGCCGGCGCTAAAGCCCATGATGGCCACGCGAGCGGGATCGATAGCGTAGCGGTCGGCCAGGGCGCGCACCATCCGCACGGCGCGGGCCGCGTCGGCATAGGGCGCCGGGAAGAGGTGTGGGTGGGTGCGGTAGTGGCAGACGATGCCGACCACGCCGTGCCCGGCAAATAGGCGGGCCACCGGCTCCCCCTCGTGGGGCGCGCGGTGAGAGTAGGCCCCGCCGGGGCAGACTATGACGGCGGCGCGGACGCCGCTGGCGGCGCGGACGCCGCTGGCGGCGCGCGGCGTTGTCGCCTCAGCCGCGGGGAGATGGAACTCGAGCTGGGGGCGGTCGGCCGGGTCGGCCGGGTTGTGGGGGGAGCCCTCGGGCCATAACGGTACGACAAGTGCAGGGTTCATCGGTGCGACACTCCAGGGTGTGGGTTGGGCGCCCGCCGCGGCGGGCAGAACGGGATCGGGCGGCGCAGACGCTGGCGGCGAAGACGCCGCTGGCGGCGCAGACGACGCTGGCGGCGTGAAGGCCGTCAGAGGCTCCAGAACTGGGCCGGCGAGAGCGCCTCGGGCGTAAAGCGGGCGGCGCAGATGGCCCCGCGGAACCAGCAGACGCGGTTGATGCGCACGCCGATCGAGGTCTGCCCGGCCCGCGGGGGGGCGGCCACGATCGGGTGGGCCAGCTCGAGCGCGCCGTTCACATAGTGGCGCATCTCCTGCCCGTCGTACACCAGGGCCGCGTGGTACCAGGCGTCGAGGGGGTGCTCGTGCTCGCGGGCCAGCTGGGCCTGCGAGGCGTCACCCGACTTGATGAAGGTATCCAGGTACCAGGTGCCGTGGGGGGTCAGGCGCGTCTCAAACAGGATGCGGTCGTCACTCTCGGCCTCTTGGAGGTGAAAGAAGCGCTGTTCGGGGCTGCCGCCCGCTGCGGGGCAAAAGATGACCTCGGCGGTGTAGCGCGCGGCGCCCTCCAGCGGGTGGGCGGGCAGGAGGACGGCGTCTCCGGCGCCCTCAAACCAGAGGCCTTGGCCGGTGGGGGCTGTGACGACCCGCGGGCTGCCCAGCACTTCCACGGGGTGGCCGCCGATTGACACGAGGTTATCGATATACCAGGTCTGCACCATGAGGCGTCCTCTTGTCTGCGCGGCGCCCCTTGCGCCGGCGTGGCTGCCATCATACCCCCGCGCGCCACCCCGGGCAAGGCGGGCGAAGAGAAGAGGAGAGAAGAGAGACAGGATTCACAGGATTGACAGGATTTATAGGATTTGTGGGGTTGGTTGGGTCTCTAGGTCTGGAAGGCCTTGGCGGACCGGGCGGGGAATCTAGCCGTCAGGCCGCACTAGGCAACGGCGCGCCTGGCAGGCGCTACCGCCGAGGCCATAGATCCCCGAATCCTGTCCATCCTGTCCATCCTGTCCATCCTGTGAACCCTGTCAATCCTGTAAATCCTGTAAATCCTGTAAATCCTGTAAATCCTGTAAATCCTGTCAATCCTGTCCATCCTCGAAATCCTGTCTCTCTTCTCCTTCCCCTGCGGCCAAGCGGCATTTGACAGGAGGGGGCCGGAAACAGCATAATCTACGTAACGACTGGAGATACGGGAGCGACCCCGGACAGCCGCCTGGCCGAGGTCGTTTTTTGGGCCTCGGAAACGGCCCGTGAGCGGGTGCATATGATAGAACGCAAGGACCTTCGCAACCTGGCGATTGTTGCCCACGTCGACCACGGCAAGACGACCCTGGTGGACGGCCTGCTGCGGCAGGCGCGCGTCTTCCGCGAGAATCAGCAGGTGGCCGAGCGCGTGATGGACTCCATCGACCTGGAGCGCGAGCGCGGCATCACCATCCTGGC
>JAAZBY010000190.1 GCA_012513595.1 Chloroflexota bacterium | reverse complement strand
AGGTTCTTGTAGCCCGTCTCGTTCTCGGCGAGGAGCAGCAGGTGGTAGGCACGGCTATCTACCTGGGCTTCCTTGTCCGTCATGCGGCGGGGCGCCTGGTAGACCTCACAGCCAAAGATCGGCTTGACGCCCGTCCGGTGCGCGGCGCGGTTGAACTTGATCATGCCGTACATCTGGCCATGATCGGTCAGCGCCAGCGCCCCCATACCCGTCTCACGGGCACGCTCGCAGAGGTCTGGCAGGCGCGCCAGGCCGTCCAGCAGCGAGAACTCGGAGTGCACGTGGAGATGAACGAACGACGCCACAGAGATTCCTCCCAGAGGTTCAGGCATTACCGCGTGATGCCATGCCGGGCGGCCATACGCTGGCGACCAGGCATGCCGTTTGCCGCGCGAGGGCTTTTACCGCACCCGGCCCTGGCCCGCGTGGCCGTTGTCATCGGCAGGGATGACCTGGCGGATTGCTCGCGTGGACTCTTCAAAGCGCTGCAGGGCGATATCCAGATCGGCGTCGACGTCGGCCAGATAGTTAGCCAGGCCCTGGCGCACGGCGCCGACAAAGGCGTGGAACCGCTCCGAGGGGGCGATCTCCTGCGGCCCGCCCGACGCCACCTTGAGAGGCCCCGCCGTCATGAGCTGCCGCAGGCCGACGGTGACCTCGATCTGCACGCCCCCCTGCGAGGGACGGTTGACGAAGCGCGCCGGGGAATGCGCCGCCAGGGGGCTGGCCGGGCCAGCCGTGGCAAAGCCGGCCGCCTCGAGCGCGCCCTGCAGGCGCCCGCGCAGCCTGCGGTTGCTGCCGCCCAGGTGCACAATGCCGTCGCCCCCTGGGACGCCCTGCACGGCGATGCCGACAACCGACCGATCCATCAGCGCCGTCAGGCGGACGTCGTCAAACCGCGTCACCGGCACGCGCAGGGGCTCCCCCCGCTCCGCGCGCAGCCCGCAGAGCAGGTAGAGGTTGCAGTCATCGGCGGCGATGGCCTCGGCCAGGGCGCCCGTGAGCGGCTCAATACACCCCGCATGGATGGCCGCCACCGTTACCGAGGCGCTGCGGTCCAGCACCCGGATGCCATAGTCGACGTCCTTTTCCGCGCGCAGGGCGAGTTCGCTAAAATCGTGGTAAGGTTCCGTCACCGTTCACTCCATGCGGAAAGAAGGCCGGGAGGCCGCGAGGAGTAGGGGAAGCGATCCACCGCCATTGTACGACGCAACATGCCCCGCGGCAACCAGCTCACCGCGCCGCGCCACGATGAGCACGCCCTGGCGGGTGGTCTACAGCCCGGCAGGCCTCTTGACATGCGGGCCACATGGTGCTATTATGCGCATACCTCAGGGGGGTATATGCCACCCCCGGGGCGCAATGGGAACCGATCGGCAGCGATCCGCGTCTGGTCGCGCCGTCCATGTCAGCGTAACATGGTGTTGTAGGAGGATCATCGCATGAGCGAAGGTATCAGGCACGTCAGTGACGCCACCTATCACAGCGACGTGCTGGACGCCAAGGGCGCCGTCGTGGTGGATTTCTGGGCCCCCTGGTGTGGCCCGTGTCGCATGCTCTCGCCCGTGATCGAGGACCTGGCGGGCGAGTACGCCGGCCGGGTCGCGTTTGCCAAGGTAAACACCGACGAACACCCCGACACGCCCGGTCAGCTGGGCATCCGCGGCATCCCGACGCTGGTCTTTTATGTCGACGGCAAAGAGGTGGACCGCATGGTCGGGTTCGCCAGCAAGCCCGTGCTGAAGGACCGCCTGGAGAAGCTGGTGGCCAAGGTGCCGAGCGCCTGAGCGCGCTGCCGCGACCGGCCCGGGAGGAAGACAGATGCCCATCTACGAGTATGCCTGCCAGGCGTGCGGGGCGCGCTTTGAGAAGCTAGTGCGCACGTCCAGCACCCCGGCAGAGGTAGAGTGCCCGCATTGCCACAGCCGGCACTGCCGGAAGAGCCTCTCCCTGTTCAGCACCGCCTCGTCGGGCGGCAGGGCGAGCGCTGGGGCGGCCTGTGCCCCGACTGGGGGTTGAGGGCTGCCCTCCAGGGGCTAGTTAGCCCCCAATGCGCCCTAGGCGGCGCTTTGTTCCGCGGATCGCTGCGTTGCCTGCCCATCTGGGCGAAAGGTCTGGAGCCCTACCATGTCCGCAGAGACAGCTGTACTGGTCTTGATCGTGGTGGCCGTCGCGTTGGCCATGTTCCTGCCGCGCCGTGGGGGCAGTTTCACCTGAATGCCCACGGGCTGCGACGGGGTGGAGCCCCGTCCTGACGCGGACGACCCTAAAGCCTGACGCGCCGCCTCCCGTCCGGCGCCCGCCGAAGCATACGTCTCCGCCCAGCAAGATGCTGGGCGGAGACGTCTCTGTTGACACCCCCTGCCCCCGGCCCTAGAATCGAGCCATGCTACGGAGGGGAAACGTGATGCACAAGCCGCTGCTCGGCGCGCATATGTCGATCGCCGGAGGGCCAGCGAACGCGCTCTTGCGCGGCCGCTCTATCGACTGCGACGCCATCCAGATGTTCACCCGCAACGCCAACCGCTGGGATTCGCGCGACCTCACGGACAAGGAGATCGCCGCCTTCCACGAGGCCCGTGAGGCGACGGGCCTCGCCCACGTCGTGGCGCACTCTTCGTACCTGATCAACCTCGGCTCGCCGGACGAGGCCCTGTGGGCCCGCTCCCAAGGGGCGCTGGCCACCGAGCTGGAGCGCTGCCGGCTGCTGGGGATCGCCCACTATGTGCTGCACCCCGGCGCCCACATGGGCGCCGGCGAAGAGGCTGGCCTGCAGCGCATCGCCGACGGCCTGACGGCGACCCTGGCCGCCTTTGGCGACGGCGTCACCATCCTGCTGGAGAACACCGCCGGCCAGGGCACCGCCCTGGGTTACTCGTTTGAGCAGCTGCGCTGGCTACTTGAGAACGGCCCCGCAGAGCGCCTGGGCATCTGCTTTGACACCGCCCATGCCCTGGCGGCCGGCTATGACCTGCGTGACGCGGCCGGCTACGCCGCCACGTGGGACGCCTTTGACCGCACCATCGGCCTGGAACGCCTGGCCGCCATCCACCTGAACGACTCCAAGCGCGACCTGGGCAGCCGCGTGGACCGCCACACTCACATCGGTGAGGGCGCCCTGGGGCTGGAGCCCTTCCGCCTGCTCGTGAACGATGTGCGCCTCCGCCACATACCCATGCTGCTGGAGACGCCCAAGAACGAGGACCTCGCCGAGGATATCATGAACCTCGCCACGCTGCGGAGCCTCGTGGCTGCAGCGCCGCCGCCGGAGGGCTGACCGGCCCCTGGCAGGCCAGCGCCGAGAACCCGGCGGCACCATTCGCATCCACCCCCATCTTTCCCAGGGCCTGCGTCTGCGGCACCAGGACAAGGGAGACCGACCATGGAGACATCCGCTCTGCACGAGGCGATGCTGTACGACCGGCTATTGGACGAGCGCGTCCAGTGCCGGCTGTGCGCCCAACACTGCCTCATTCCGGAGGGCCGCACCGGCATCTGCCGGGTACGCCAGAACCAGGGTGGCACGCTCTACTCGCTGGTCTACGGCCGGCTGATCGCCCAGGCCGTGGACCCGATCGAGAAAAAGCCCCTCTTTCACTACCTGCCGGGGACGTCGTCGTTCTCCATAGCCACGCCGGGCTGCAACTTTCGCTGCTCCTTCTGCCAGAACGCCGACATCTCGCAGCGGCCCGGCCTGCTCGGGTACGTCGACGGGCGCGACACGCCCCCCGAGGCGGTAGCCGAGGCGGCCCGTCGCCACGACTGCGCCAGCATTTCCCACACGTACACCGAGCCGACCGTCTTTTTCGAGTACACCTATGACGTCGCGCGGCTGGCCCATGCGGCCGGCCTGGGCAACGTCTATGTGACCAACGGCTACATGAGCGCCGACATGATCGACCTGGCGGCCGCCCCGGACGAGCCGCCCCTCATCGACGCCGCCAACGTGGACCTCAAGTCCTTCCGCGACGCGTTCTACCGCAAGGAGTGCGGCGCGCGCCTGCAGCCGGTGCTCGACAGCCTGGTGGCCCTCTGCCGGCGGGGCGTATGGGTCGAGGTGACCACCCTGGTCATCCCCGGGCGTAACGATAGCGAGGAAGAACTCCGCGACGTGGCCCGCTTTATCGCCACGGAGATGGGGATCGACACGCCCTGGCACGTCAGCCGCTTCCACCCGACCCACCATCTCCTCGATGCGCCCCCCACGCCCACGGCCACCCTGGTGCGGGCGCGGGAGATCGGCCTGGAAGAGGGGCTGCGCTACGTATACGTGGGCAACGTGCCGGGGAGCGAGGCAGAGAGCACCTTCTGCCCCCAGTGCGGGGAGCGCGTCATCGGGCGGCGGGGTTTCCAGGTCACCCAGACGCGCCTGCACGGCGATGCCTGTGCCTTCTGCGGCGCCGAGATTGCCGGCATCCTGGGCTGACTCGCGGGTAGGAGGGCGCGGGCCGCGGGGGCCGCGTCAGCCGACGGGCCCCTCCTGGCCGGCGCAGGCCAGCCAGGCGCGCAGGCGCTCTCCCGCTAGCCGCAGCCGCTCGACCATCTGGGCCGGCGCCATCCGGCGGACGTCCTCGCGGGGGAAGCCCACCGAGCACTCTAGCGTGACGCCATACAGCGCCGCCCCGTCGAGGGCCCCCAGCACGGCCGGCAGGTCAATGCTCCCTTCACCGACAAAGACGTGCGAGCGCCCATCCGCATAGTCACTGAGGTGCACCGACCGAACGGCCCCGCGCAAGGCGGCCGCCGCCGCCGGGACGTCCACACCCATCTGGGCATAGTGGCTGGTGTCGAGGGTGACGCCGAACCCGTGCTGCGCGCAGAACGCCGCGAGGTCCGCCGGGGCCGTCAGCGGCACCGTAAAGTCGTCGAGGAGGGGCGCGTTCTCGAGCGTCACCGCGCCGCAGTCCGCGCGGTAGGCGTCCAGGGCCTGGACGACCTGGGGGGCCATCTCTCGCCACCACTCCTCGCCGGCCGCGCCGGGAGCATGCGGAGGATGGAAAACGATGCAGTCGGGCGCCTCACCGAGGGCATCGATGTACTCGCGCAGCAGAGGGTTGACGTAGCCGGCGACCGCGTCCGCCCGCGGCAGCAGGCCGCCCCCGTCGTGGATGCTGGCCACGCGCAGGCCCGCGCGGGCCAGGATGCGGGCCGCCTCGCGGCCAGTTAGCCCCCGCAGGTGCTGGGCCATGGCCCACGCACCGCCCTCCCAGAAGAGCGCCAGCTCGACGTCCGCGTACCCCGCCGCCGCGATGATATCGACCGCCTGGGCAAACGGGAGGTAGTACAGGTTGGCCGTGGCTACCGAGATGTACATGAGGGGCCTCCCATCGGGCGCTCCGGGCGCCGCACCGTCCTGCGGCTAACGGCGCAACGCCTCCTCGGCGCGGGCAAGCTGCGCCACGACCGCGGCACGGGCGGTGCCGCCGCGCGCGTTGCGCGCTTCCACCGCCGCTTCATAGTCCAGCACGCTGGTGAGATCGGCGCCAAAGAGCGGCGAGATCCGCTGATAGCACTCCAGCGGCAGGGCGCGCAGGCCTACGCCGGCCTCCTCCGCCTCGCGCACCGCGCGCCCCACCGCCCCGTGCGCCTCGCGGAAGGGCAGACCCCGCTTCACGAGATAGTCGGCCAGGTCGGTGGCCAACAGGGTGTCGTCGAGGGCGGCGGCCATGGCCTCGGCGCGAACCTCGAGCGTGGCGACCACGCCGGCCACGATCGGCAGGAGCATGGCCAGCGTGTCGAGCGTGTCAAAGAGGGGCTCCTTGTCCTCCTGCAGATCCTTGTCATAGGTGGAGGGGAGGCCCTTGAGCGTCACGAGCAGCCCGGTCAGGTTGCCCACCAGCCGGCCCGTCTTGCCACGCACCAGCTCCATGCTGTCCGGATTGCGCTTCTGGGGCATGATGCTGGAACCGGTGGTGTAGCGCTCGTCCAGGCGGACAAAGCCGTACTCTGCCGACGACCAGATGATGAGGTCCTCCGCCAACCGGCTGAGGTGCAGGCCCAGCAGGGCGCCCCAGGAGAGGGTCTCCACGATCATATCCCGGTCAGACACGGCGTCCATGCTGTTCTCTGCGGCCGCGGCGAAGCCCAGCTCGGCCGCCAGGGCCTCGCGGTCGACCCCGTAGGCGTTGCCCGCCAGGGCGCCGGCCCCCAGGGGGCACACCGAGGCGCGCGCGCGGAGGTCGCGCAGCCGGCCCCGGTCCCGCTCGAGCATCCAGAAGAAGGAAAGGAGCCAGTGGCTAAAGCGCACCGGCTGGGCCGGCTGGAGGTGCGTGTAGCCGGGCATCAGGGCGTCCAAATGCTCGGCAGCCACGGCCACGATGGTGTGCTGCGCTTCACGCAAAGCCTCCTCGAGGGCGGCCAATCGCTCCAGCAGGTAGAGGCGCACATCGGTGGCTACCTGGTCATTGCGCGAGCGGCCGGTATGGAGCTTGCCGGCCAGGGGGCCGATCAGTTCGCCCAGGCGCCGCTCGACGGCGGTGTGGATATCCTCGTCCGTCGGCGCGAACGCCAAGGTGCCGGCGTGGAACTCCTCGGCCACGCGGCCCAGGCCATCGACGAGCGCCGCCACCTCCTCGTCGGTCAGGACGCCGGCCCGGCCCAGGGCGCGGGCATAGGCCACGCTGCCGCGCACGTCGACCTCGGCCAGGCGCCGGTCCACGTCGATCGAGGCGTTGAAGCGCCACATGAGCGCGTCGGAGGGACCATGAAACCGCCCGCCCCATAGCTTGCCCATGGCGCTAGTCTCGCTTGAAGACGCTATAGTCGGGCTCTTCGAGGTCGCTGCGCCCGCTGCCCTCGACGTTCAGGAGCGCCCGCACCTTCATCGACAGGCCGTAGAGGTTGATAAAGCCCTGCGCATCCTTTTGGTCGTACACGTCGTCGGCCCCGAACGTCGCATAGTCCTCCCGGTAGAGGCTGTAGGGCGACTTGCGGCCGACCACGGTGCAGCTCCCCTTGTATAGCTTGAGGCGCACGCTGCCCGTCACGCATTGCTGGGTCACGTTCACAAAGGCGTCGATCGCCTCTCGGAGGGGCGTGAACCAGCGCCCGTTGTAGACCAGCTCGGCGTACTGCTGGGCGAGCAGGTCCTTGTAGTGGAGGACGTCGCCAGAGAGGCAGAGTTCCTCCAGCCCCTGGTGCGCCTTGTAGAGGATTGTGCCGCCGGGCGTCTCATAGACTCCGTGCGACTTGATGCCCACCAGGCGGTTCTCCACCATGTCCACCCGGCCCACGCCGTGCTGCCCGCCGATTTCGTTCAGGGCCGTGATCAGTTCCACGGGCCCGACGCTGGCGCCGTTCAGGCGCACCGGCACGCCCTGGCGAAAGTCGATCTCCAGGTAGGCCGGCTGGTCGGGCGCCTCCTCCGGGCTGACGGACAGGACGAACATGTCTTCGGGGGGCTCTTGCCAGGGGTCTTCCAGCCCGCCGCCCTCGTGGCTGATGTGCCAGAGGTTGCGGTCGCGGCTGTAGATCGACCTCTTGCTCTGTGAGACGGGGATGTGGTGGGCGGCGGCGTACTCGAGGGCGTCCTCGCGCGAGCGGATGCCCCATTCGCGCCACGGGGCGATCACTCGCAGGCGCGGGTTGAGCGCCTTGACCGACAGCTCAAAGCGCACCTGGTCGTTCCCCTTGCCGGTGCAGCCATGCGCGACGGCGTCGGCGCCCTCCAGCGCGGCGATCTCGACCATGCGCTTGGCGATCAGCGGGCGCGCGAACGAGGTACCCAGCAGATACTGCCGCTCGTAGATCGCGCCCGCTCTGAGCGTCGGCAGGATATAGTCATCGACGTACTCGCCGCGCAGATCCTCGATGTAGACCTTGCTGGCGCCGCTGGCCAGCGCCTTCTGCTCCAGGCCGGCCAGCTCTTCCTCCTGGCCGAGGTCTGCGGTAAAGCAGATCACCTCGCAGCCATAGTTCTCCCGGAGCCAGGCCACGATGATCGACGTGTCCAGCCCCCCCGAGTAGGCCAATACACATTTCGACACCGCGTTCATTGGTGTGCCTCCCAGTTGCCGGAGCGATCCAGGTCCAACACCATGGCAATCTCGTCGCAGTTCGGGTATTTGGGGCAGTTCAGGCAGTCTCCCCAGATCTTGTGGGGCAGCGCCTCGTGGGCGACCATCTGGAAGCCCAGATGCCCAAAGAAACCTTCCTGATAGGTGAGGGCAAAGACCCGCGGGAGCCCCAGCTCGCGGGCCTGCCCGAGCAAGTTCTCGACGATGAGCCGCCCGACGCCCCGCCCCGTCCATTCCTCTTTGACGGCCAGCGAGCGCAGCTCGGCCAGGTCGGCCCAGACGATGTGCAACGCGCCGCATCCGATGACCTCGCCCGCCACCTCGGCCACGACAAAGTCACGCAGGAACTGAAAGACCTGGTGCTGCGAGCGCGGCAACATGATGCCGCCGGCGGCGTACTTGTTGATGATCCCCGTCATCAGTGGCACATCGGCGATGACCGCTGTGCGGATCTGCACCAGCGCCAGCGGCGGCGCGCCCTTGAGATTGCCCTGCTCGTCAGTTGCTGCCAACGCCGAGTGCCTCCCCGATAGTGTCGACCGCCTCATCCAGGTCGGTCTGCTGAACAGTCAGCGGCGGGAGCAGCCGCAGCACGTTCGGCCCGGCGCTGAGCGTCAGCAGGCCGCGCTCCTGGCAGCCCTGCACCAGCGAGGCCACCTCCTTGGCCAGCTCCACGCCCCAGATCAGGCCGCGCCCGCGCACGGCCACGATGTCCTCACAGCGCTCCTGGAGGTCGCCCAGCCGCTTGCCCAGGTACTCGCCCGACCAGCGCACCTGCTGCAGGAAGGCCGGGTCAGAGACCTTGCGCACCACGACCTGGGCTGCCGAGCAGATCACCGGGTTGGCCGCGAAGGTACTGCCGTGGTCGCCGGGGCCGAGCACGTCGGCCACCCGCTGGGTCAGCAGGGTGGCCCCCATGGGCAGCCCGCCGCCCAGGGGCTTGGCCGCCGACATCAGGTCTGGGTACACGTCGTAGGCCTGGTGGGCCCACAGATGCCCGGTGCGCCCCAGGCCGCACTGCACCTCGTCAAAGATGAGCAGGGCGCCGCGCTCGTCACACAGGCGGCGCAGGCCGCGGAGAAACTCGGGCGTGGCGGCGTTCACCCCGCCCTCGCCCTGCACTGGCTCCACGATGACGGCGCAGGTGGTGTCTCCGATCAGGGCTTCTGCCGAGGCCAGGTCATTGAAGGTGGCGAACTGCGCGCCGGGCATCAGCGGGCGGAAGGGGTCCTGATAATGGGGCCGCGGCGTGAGGGCCAGGGCACCCATCGTGCGCCCGTGAAAGGCCCCGGAAAAGGCCACGAACTGATCGCGCCCGGCGGCGCCGTCGGCCTTGCCGAACTTGCGCGAGAACTTGATGGCCGCCTCGACCGCCTCGGCGCCCGAGTTGCAAAAGTAGACCTTGTCGGCAAAGGAGGTTTCCGCCAGCATCTGCGCCAGCCGGGCCTGGGGCTCGGTGTGGTACAGGTTGGAGACGTGCATCAGCCGCTCGACCTGCGCCGTGATGGCCTGCACCACGTCCGGATCGCCATAGCCCAGGGCGTTCACGGCGATACCGCTCACAAAATCGAGATAGGCGCGGCCCTCCGAGTCGTACAAGCGCACGCCCTCGCCCCTCTCGAGCACAAATGGGGCCCGCGCATAAGTGTGCAACACATAGCGCTCTTCGAGCGCCTTGACCTCGTCCGCGTTCATGGGGCTTCTTCTCCTCGTCCCTCGTCTCTATGCGACGACTACAGTTCCGCTGCCAACGGTCAGCCCAGCCAAATCGGTGATGCGCGCGGTAGACACTCCCTGGGCCACGGCCTCCAGCGCCGAACGCACCTTGGGGATCATCCCACCGGTAATGACGCCGGCGGCGATGTGCTCCTCGGCGGCGTGCACCGTCAGCCGTGGCAGCAACCTGTCGCCATGGCGTACTCCCGGCACATCGGTGAGGAAGATCAGCTCGCTGGCCCCCAGCGCCCCCGCGACCGCCAGTGCGGCGTGGTCAGCGTTCACATTGTAGACCAGTCCGTTCTCCCCGAGCGAGATGGGCGACAGCACCGGCGTAAACCCCAGGCCGAGCAGGTCGTTCAGGCAGCCGGTGTCGACGTCGGTGATCTCGCCGACAAAACCCAGGTCCCCCTTGGGGTGCACCAGGCGCCTAGCCCGCATGACGCCCCCGTCGACGCCGCACAGCCCCAGGGCGCGAACCCCCTTGGCCACCAGGCGCCCCGTGAGCCGCTTGTTGACCAGCCCCGAGAGCACCATCTGCGCCACCTGCAGCGAATCCGCATCGGTGACGCGCAGCCCCTCGACAAAGGCCGGCTGGAGCCCCAGGCGCTTCTGCAGATCGGCGATCTCGGCCCCGCCCCCGTGGACAATCACGAGGTGGCGCTTCCGCGCCAGGGGCACCAGCGCCTCCACGAGCTGGGCAAGGACGGGGCCGTCGGCCAGCTCCGCCCCACCGACCTTGAGTACTGTGGTCTCTGTCATGGCAGAATCGTCCTCGCAGGGTCAGGGCAAGAGCCCGAGCGTTTCGTCCAGCCCACACATCACGTTCATGTTCTGCACCGCCTGGCCGGAGGCTCCCTTGATCAGGTTGTCCAGCGCGGTGACGATGACCCACTCCCCGGGCACCCCTGCCGAGGCCACGCCCAGGTAGCAGTAGTTGGTGGTTGCCACGTGCGCCAGGGTGGGCAAGGTGCCGGCCGGGCAGATGCGCACAAAGGGCGCCCCCGTATAGGCCTCGCGCCAGAGGTCCAGCACCGCTTCCTGGCTCCAGGCCGGGTCGATGCTCACATAGACGCTGGACAGAATCCCCCGCGTGACGGGCAAGAGGTGCGGCACAAAGGTGACCTGGACGTCGGTACCGCCAAAGCGGCGCAGTTCCTGGTCGATCTCGGGGACGTGGCGGTGCACCCGGCCAACGGCATAGACCGAGAGGTTCTCGTTCACGGAGACAAAGTGGGTCGTGGGCGACGGCTTGGCCCCCGCGCCAGACACGCCCGACTTGGCATCGATGATCACCCGGTTGCTCGCCAGGGCCTGGCGGGCCAGCAGAGGGTAAAGCGCCAGGAGCGGCCCGGTGGGGTAGCAGCCCGGGTTGGCCACCAGGCGCGTCTTGGCCAGCTCGGCGCGGTAGACCTCCGTCAGGCCATAGACCGCCTCGGGCAGCAGATCCGGCGCCCCGTGCGGGCCATACCAGGTCTCGTAGGTGGCCAGGTCGCGCAGGCGAAAGTCGGCCGACAGGTCGACGCACTTGCAGCCCGCCTGCAGCGCGCGGGCGGCAAAGGGGGCCGAGGCGGCGTGCGGGGTGCACAAAAAGACGACGTCCACCTCGTCGAGGGGGGCCTCCTCCGGCGCCACCAGCACGTCCTCATATGCGCAGGGGTACACCTCGCTATACCGTTTGCCGGCATAAGTCTCCGAAGAGGCAAGCCGAGCGTCGCCTGCGGATGGCGGGCCACAATGCGGACGAGCTCATAGCCCGCATAGCCCGTCGCCCCAAAGATGCCAACCTTGATCATGGTTCCACTCCTCGCGCCGATCGCATGGGCAGCGCTATGGTGACCCGGAATACAAAAAAGCAGCTCTCCGTCTGGAGAGCTGCTACCCAAATCGTCTCGGCATGTGCCCAGGGGAGACCGTCCAGACGCGCGTCCGGTTACCGCCTGATGCTCCTCCTCAGATGTGCGCTAGCGCCGTACGACATGCCGGGTGACCTCCTAAAACTGTCGCTAGTGTACATGAGAGGACTGGGCTTGTCAAGCAATGGCGCTGCCACGTCCAAGCGCACGCTTGACAGCCCCGCCACCCCGCCCCTATAATCGGCCCCGACTCACTCTGGCTGCGGAGGCGCCATGTTCTGGAAGCCGGCCAAGACCATTGGCCTCATTGTCGGGTTCCTCATTCTGGTGACCATCGCCGGCGTCGTGGCCCTCTTGATGCACAGCGTAATCGGGCAGGACCCCGGCCCCAGCGCCTACGTCACTGGCCTCTTCTTGGTACTCAGCGCGCCCCTGCTGGTGCTGTGGCTCTACTGGTATTACGGCCTGGCCACCATGCGCTACTACCTGGACCGCAACGCCCTGGTGATTGCCTGCGGCGTGGTTCGTCACATCGTGCCGATGGAGTCGGTACGGGCCATCGTGAGTGGCGCCGACGTGCCTCTGGCCGACGACTTGCACGGGGTCAGCTGGCCGGGCTGCCTGATGGGCAGCGCCCAGACCAGGGACCACGGGCGCCTGGCCGTCTACGCCACCGAACCCCTCGACCGCCAGCTGATCGTGATCACCGACTCGCTCTGCTACGGCATCTCACCGCAGCAGGGGGAGCGCTTTTTGGAAGAGTGGGCCGCCCAGAGGGACCTCGGCCCGCTGCGCCAGGTAGAGCAGGAGAGGGCCTACATCCCCTTCGCGGCCATGGCCATCTGGAAGGACCGGGCCTATTGGGCAGCGATGATCGCCGGGCTTTTGGCCAGCGTGGCCCTGTTTGGCCTGATCTCCTCACGCTTTAGCGCCCTTCCTGACCGTCTGGCCCTTTACCTCAGCCCGCAGCGCGAGGTATTCCGCATCGTGGGCAAGGCCGAGCTCTACCTGTTCCCGGCCATCGGCACGGTCATTGCCATCGCCAACGCGGTGGTCGGCCTGCTCGTGCATCGTCGCGAGCGCCTGGCAGCCCACCTCCTGGCCGCCATGACCGCCGCCCTGCAGGCGCCGCTCTGGATCGTGGCGCTCAGCGTGATGGGGCGCTGATGGAAGGCGTCCTGCTGTGGGAGGCACTCCTGGGCCTGGGCCTCGGCCTGGCGTTCGGCCTTGTCGGGCGCTGGCGGAGGCTGCTCAGCACGTCGGGCGCCGTGGCCGTGGCGGCCGTCAGCCTGGTGACCTTTGCCGCCGGCGGCTGGGAATGGGGGGCGGTGCTGTGCGTGCACCTGATCAGCGCCGGGGCCTGGTCGCGCTTTCGGCGCGGCGTCAAGGCATCGCTGGCGCACCGGCATGCACTCACCCCCTTGCGGAGCGCGCCCCAAGTTCTGGCCCGCACCGGCTGGGCAGCGCTGCTGGCGATCCTGCGCCTGGCCGGTTCGAGCAGCACGCTGGTGTACGCCGCCTATGTCGGGGCAATCGCCACGGCCGTCGCCGACACCTGGAGCACGCAGGTGGGCATGTTGAGCCCCGATCCACCCCGCCTGATCACGACGCGGGCGCGGGCCGAGGCGGGCACCCCGGGGGCAATATCGCCCCTCGGGCTGGTGGCGGCCCTAGGAGGCACCTGGTTGGCCGGGCTGGCCGGGCTGGGCGCCAGGGCCCTGTCCGCCTGGCTGAGCATGCGGGCCTATGACCGCCGCCTGCTGTGGCTGCCGCTGGCGGCCATGGTCGCCGGGCTGGCCGGCAGCCTCGTCGATAGCCTGCTAGGCGCCACGGCCCAGGCGGTGTATTATTGCGAGGCCTGCCAACGCACCACCGAGGACCCGCTGCACACCTGCCCGGGTAAGGAAGGGCCGGTGCGCCGCATGCGTGGCGTCCCCTGGCTGACTGACCAAGTCGTCGACGTGGTGTCGTCTTTGGCAGGGGCAACGCTGGCGGCATTCCTGGTTGACGCGCTTGCGGGGCTAGTACCGCAGTGGTAGAATCCGCGGCGTGGTCCGCGT
>JAAZBY010000189.1 GCA_012513595.1 Chloroflexota bacterium | reverse complement strand
GCCATGGACGCCGTGGCCGAGCGCCTGATCCACCCGGGGGAGCGGCTGTCGCTGCTCTTTACGCCGCCCTTTGACGGGGAGGGACACGATCCCGGGTACATCTCGGACTATCCGCCGGGCATCCGCGAGAACGGCGGGCAGTACACCCACGCGGCCACCTGGACCGCCTGGGCCTTTGCCGCGCTGGGCGACGGGGAGCGCGCCGGTACGCTGCTGGAGATGCTCTGCCCGTTGGGCTACAGCGATACGCCAGAGGCGGCGGCGCGCTACCGCGTCGAGCCCTATGTGATCGCGGCGGACATCTACAGCGAACCGCCCTACACGGGGCGCGGCGGGTGGACCTGGTATACCGGCTCGGCCAGTTGGGCCTGGCGCCTGGGAATCGAGGCGGTGCTGGGCCTGCGCAAAGTCGGGGACATGCTGCGCATCGCGCCGGCCATCCCGCCCGCCTGGGACGGCTATGAGATCCGCTACCGCCACGGCGCGGCGCTGTACACCATTCGCGTGCAGAACCCGGACCACGTCGCCAGCGGCGTGCGCGCGGTCACGGCGGACGGCGAGCCCTTGAGCGGCAGCGCCATTCGGCTAACGGACGACGGCGCAGAACACACCGTGGTCGTGACACTGGGGGAATAGCGCGGGCCTGACACGCCGGGCGGTTGCTGCCACCCGGCGTCCTCCGAAAATCCCGTCTCAGTACAAGCTATCGTACCACCGCGGGCAGGTACAGCGCATATGGCCACCAGGCCCGGGTGTAGGGAGACTCGATCGCGCCGATATCACCTCGCCCCTGCTGGATGCGCGGGTTTCCGCACTGGTCCACCGTAAGCACAGTGCTAAAATCAGGAGGCCCCATAAAGATGCCGGCCGGATCGGCGGTGTTGACCGCCCGGCTGACGGGCAGTACAGGATGATAGGGAACACTGCCGATCTTCGGGAAGACGCATCCGTCGACGAGGCGCAGCACGTCCAAGCCCGAATCCAAAGGCGTTGTCCGGCTGCCTACCTGATCGCCAGTCATCTCGCCGCCGATCGTGTAGAGATCGCTCCAGATGCCAATCAGGTTGTGGCCGCGCGAAACGATATCGCCGCGCACATCCGGGACGTACAGGTAGGGCCCGCCCGCTGACGGCGCGATCATCTCGTTCCCAGCGATGATGGTGTTTCCTACAGAGCAGGTGGCCGTATCATGAACCCACAGACCTCCCCCATATGAGCTGACCTGTGTATCATTGGCTGTGTTATCGGTGATGGTACTGCTCGTCAGATACGCGGTAGCATCCTCCGCAACATAGAGACCGCCGCCGCCACGTTTTGCCACGTTGCCGCTCAGCGTGGAGTTCACTATGCGGACCCGCCCCTCCGCTGGGGCCGTCTGGCGTCCGTAGAGGCCTGCGCCGCCATCGCCCGATGCAGTACCGCTGGAAACGTTATTGACGATGCCGCTCTGACTAACCGTGAGATAGCCCCCATCCTGAAGGATCCCGCCGCCGCGCAGCGCGCTGTTGCCGGACACCCGGCATCGCGCCACCAGCACAGCGGTCTCCTCGGCGTATTGGTAGATACCGCCACCCTCGAGCGCAGCCACGTTATCGGCAATCACCGCTTCCTCGATCCAGGTCTGGCTATTCTCCGGCCCCAGGCAGAAGGCGCCGCCATAGTTGGCCGTGTTGCCGGAGAACGTGCCGCCGTTCACGCGAAGTCTCGCCTCTGTGGCATACACGGCACCTCCCTCGGGCGCCGTGTTGCGCAGAAAAGTACTCCCCGCGATAGTCGGGGTTGCGTAGCCGCGAACCAAAACCGCACCCCCGCCAACCGCCGCAACATTATCAGAGAACGTCGTCTGTGAAACGTCTAGCGTGCACTCATAACACTCGACCGCGCCGCCTGTGCCAGATGTGAGTCCGTTCGCCAGATTGTGATCGAACACACTGTCCGTAACCGTCAGCGCCGGCCCCGAGACAAAGGCGCCCGCGCCCCTTTCCGCCGTGAACTGCTGCACGGTGACATCCCGCAGCACCACAGAGCCGCCGTATCCATGAAACCGCAGGGCGCCGCCGTTCCCTTCTCTCAGCGTC
>JAAZBY010000188.1 GCA_012513595.1 Chloroflexota bacterium | reverse complement strand
GCACGTTCCGTGAGCCGGCTTTTGCCGGCGTTACGGGTAGGGCGGGGCCTTGCCTGCCCCCCGAACGGGGGGAGCCCCGCCCGGGCGGCTGCGGCGGGCTCCGCTCGCAGCAGCAAGGCCTGCCGTCCTCAGACCCCCGGGGTCCCGGCGGCAGACCGCTGGAAGACCCCGGGGGTCGTGACGGAGCCGGCCGGCAGCAACGCTGCAAGAGCCGGCTTCGGCCGGCGTTACAAGTAGGGCGGGGTCTGTTGCCCTGCCCGATGACCGCGCCAGGCGCTCGGGACGACAACACAGGTAAGCCCCTCGGGACGACGCGGCGGACTGGCCGCCGCCGCCCACCACAACAGGAGGAACGCCGATGCTTGAGCACTCCGCCGACCCTGCCCCGCACGCCGACGCCGCTACCCGCCAGCTCCTAGCCCGCCATGAGGCCTGGTGGGGCGGGCGGGGCCTGTTGGTCTCTCGCGTCCCCAGCGCCCCCCTCGGCGACCTGTGGCTGCCCCTGGCCGACGGCACCCTGGCCCACGAGGACCTCGACCTCCGCCCCGACCTGCTCGACGCCGACCGCCTGGCCGGCCCGGCCCTCTCGCCCGGGCCGCTGGAGCGCGACGGCGACCGCCTGCGCACCGCGGCGGCCTACGCCCGCGTCCCCTGGGTGGAGGCGATCCTGGGCTGCCCAATCCGGGCCAGCATCCTGGGCGGCGCCATGCGCGCCCACGCCTTCATCGACGACTGGGCGCGTTGGCCCGGCCTGGCGCACACCCGGCGCGACGAGTGGCTGGCGGCCCTGGTCACCCAGGTCGACCTGCTGGTGGCCCGCAGCGGCGGGCGCTACGCCGTGACGCAGACCCTCATGCGCGGCCCGGTGGACCTGGCCGAGGCGGCGCTGGGGCCCGCGATGCTGGCGCTGTCCTTGTACGACCGGCCCGCAGACCTTGCCCGCTTCCTGGAGGAGGCCACGGCCCTCTTCCTCGAGGTGCTGGCGGCGCAGTGGGCGCGCATCCCGGCCCTGGCGGGCGGCACGGTGAACCCCTTTGGCGTGTGGGCGCCGGGGCGCTCGGTGCGCACCCAGTGCGACGCGTCGGCCATCCTCTCGCCGCGGCAGTACCAGGAGGGCTTTTTGCCCTGGGATGTGGAGATCTCGCGGGCGGTGCCCTACTCGCTGATCCACCTGCACTCCGGGTCGCTGCACACCGTGCCGGCGCTGTTGGCGGTGGAGGCCCCGCGGGCCATCCAGGTGACGCTGGACCCGGAGCCCTCCGGCCCGCCGGTGGGGCGGCTGGTGGGGACCTTCCGGCAGATCCTGGCGCACAAGCCGCTGATCGTGGATGGCTACCTAACCGACGACCAGGTGGGGGAGCTCCTGCGGGCGCTGCCGCACGGGGGCCTGTACATCGCCGCCCGCGCCACGCCCGACTGAGGCGCGCGCGGCGGCGCCGCGCGGCGGATTTGCCTTCCCCCGCGCGCCGAGTATAATACGCCGGCTGAATGTTAGCCGGCTAAGTACACGCCCGCCCGCTGGAGACGCCCATGTCCGTCCCGTGCCCCGAAGCCGAAGAGCCCCGCTCCATCGACCACCTCTTCGCCCAGGTCAGCAAACTGCACCGTTCCCGCGTGCACGCCCTGGTCGGCGGCCTGGGCCTCCATCGCGGCCAGCCGCAGCTCCTCTTTGCCCTGTGGGACGAGGACGGCCTCACCCATTCGCAGCTCGCCGAGCGCCTCATGGTCACCCCGGCCACCATCTCGCGCATGGTCCAGCGCATGGAACGGACTGGCTTTCTCACTCGCCAGCCCGACCCCGCCGACGAGCGCGTCTCACGCGTGTACCTCAGCGCGGCCGGCCGGGCCGTGCGGGATGACCTGCAACGCGTCTGGCGGCGCATGGAGGAGGAGACCTTTGCCGGCCTGTCGGACGAGGAGGTCTCCGCGCTGAACGGCTTTCTGCGCCGCCTGCGCGACAATCTCCTGCGCGCCAGCGCTCAGCCCCCCCATCCTCTGTCTTGACCTTTCTTCGCCCGTGGACCGCTGCCGCGTCCGCTCTGTCATGATCCCTGGGAGGTGAACTTGTCTCGAGGTGGACCGCTCCGTGACCTGATAGGCTATCTGAAGCCGTACTGGCGCTCGGCCGCCCTGGCGCCAATCCTGATGATGGGCGAGGTCGCCATGGACCTCATGCAGCCCCGGCTCTTGCAGCGCATTGTGGACCAGGGCATCGCCAACCTGGACCTGCCCCTGGTGACGCAGACGGGCCTCTTGATGGCCGGCCTGGCGGTGGTGGGCTGGATCGGCGGTGCGGGCAACGGCTGGTTCACCACCAAGGCCGCCCAGGGCTTTGGCGCGGACCTGCGCGGCGCGCTGTTTCGGCACGTCCAGCGGCTCTCTTTTGCCAACCTGGACAGGCTCGAGACGGGCCAACTGGTCACCCGGCTGACCAACGACGTCACCCAGGTGCAGGAGGCGGTGGCGACGCTGCTGCGCATCCTGATCCGCGCCCCGCTCCTGATGATCGGCGGCCTGGTGATGGCCGTGCTGACGGCGCCGCAGCTGGCCTTCATCCCCTTGGGGCTGATGCCGATCCTGCTGCTCGTGGTGATCTGGGTGATGGGCCGGGCCACGCCGATGTTCGGCCAGGTGCAGGCCCGGCTTGACGGCGTGAACCAGATCATGGAGGAGAACCTCTCCGGCGTGCGCGTGGTGAAGGCTTTTGTGCGCAGGGCGCACGAGGTGCTGCGCTTTGGGCGGGGCAATGAGGCGCTGGCCGAGACGACCATCCGCGCGGCGCGGCTGGTGGCCGTCACCCAGCCGGCCATGATCGTCGTCCTGAACGCCGGCGTGGTGGCGGTGATCTGGTTCGGCGGCGCGCGCGTGGTGGGCGGGTCGATGCACGTGGGCCAGATCATGGCCTTCGTCAACTATCTGCAGCAGGCGCTCTTTTCCCTGGTCATGGTCAGCATGCTGATCGTCCAGGTGGCCAGGGCCAACGCCTCAGCCCGGCGCATCTCGGAGGTGCTCCGCGCCACGCCCGAGGTGCAGAACCGGCCGGGCGCCCGCCAGGACGTGGCCCTCGACGGCCGGGTGGCCTTTGAGGGGGTCACCTTTTCCTACGGCGGCCAGGGGGGCGACCCGGTGCTGCGCGACGTGACGGTGGACGTCCAGCCGGGGCAGACGGTGGCGCTCCTGGGGGCCACGGGCACGGGCAAGTCCAGCCTGGTGCACCTGATCCCGCGGTTCTACGACGTGACGGGCGGCACCGTGCGGGTGGGCGGCATCGACGTGCGTGAGCTGGACCTGGCCACGCTGCGGCGCTCGATCGGGATCGCCACGCAAGAGACGGTGCTGTTCTCCGGCACCGTGCGAGACAACATCCGCTACGGCCGCCCGGAGGCCAGCGAGGAAGCGGTCATCGCCGCGGCCCAGGTGGCCCGGGCGCACGACTTTATCATGGGGTTCCCGGATGGCTACGACACCGTCATCGGGCAGCGGGGGGTGAACCTGTCGGGCGGGCAGAAGCAGCGCCTCGCCATTGCCAGGGCGCTCCTGATCGACCCGGCGGTGCTGATCCTGGACGATTCGACCTCCTCGGTCGACGTCGAGACGGAGACGCACATCCAGGCGGCCCTGCGCGCGGCGCGGGCGGACCGCACCTGCATCATGATCGCCCAGCGCATCAGCACGGTGCTAAAGGCCGACCAGATCCTGGTGCAGGACGAGGGCCAGATCGTCGCCGCGGGGACGCATGAGGAGCTGATGGCGTCCAGCCCGCTGTACCGGGATATCTACGATTCACAGCTTGGTGAGGGAGATAGCGCGCATGGCTGAGAGCCGCGGGGGGAACGGACGGGCAGCGAGCGGGCCGCGTGAGGCGCCGCGGCCGGCGCAGATGGGCCTGCCGGGGCGCGGGCCCGGGGGGCCGGGGGGCGTGTTCGCCGAGCGCGAGCGGGCCAAGAACGCCCAGGGCACCCTGCGCCGCCTGATCCACTATGTTGGCCGGCAGCGCAAGACCATGGCCATCGTCGTGGCGCTGGTGATCCTGGCCGCCGGCCTGGGGCTGTTGGGCCCTTACCTGATGGGGCGTGCCATCGACGTCTATATCGCCAAAGGCGACCTGGCCGGCCTGGCCCGCCTGGCCGCCCTGATGATGGGCCTCTACATTGTCGATGCCGGCGCGGTATGGCTGCAGACCTACCTGATGGCTGAGGTTTCTCAGTATACTGTGCGCGACCTGCGCCGCGACCTGTTTGACCATCTGCAGGGCCTGCCGCTGCGCTACTTTGACCAGCGGCCGCACGGCGAGCTGATGAGCAGGCTGACCAACGACGTCGAGAACGTCGCCAACATCCTGGCCTCCAGCGGGTCGCAGCTGATCGCCAGCGCGGCGATGCTGGCCGGCGTGCTGGTGGTGATGTTCGTGATGAACGTGCCGATGGCGCTGGTGACCATCGTGGTGGTGCCGCTGTCAGTGGGGCTGACGCGTTTCATCGCCCCGCGGACGCGCCAGGGCTTTCGTGACCAGCAACATCACCTCGGCATCCTGAACGGCATCATCGAAGAGACGATCACCGGCGAAAAGATCGTGCAGGCCTTTGTGCGTGAGGAGCGCACCATCGCCGAGTTCGACGCGGCCAACCTGGCCCTGCGGCGCGCGGCGACGCGGGCCCAGGTGCTGGCCGGCATCATGGGCCCCTCGATGAACATGATCAACCACATGAGCCTGGCCGTCGTGGCGACGGTCGGCGGGACGTTTGCCGTGCGGGGGGTGGCCACGGTCGGCGTGATCGCCGCGTTCGTGCTGTATGCCCGGCAGTTCTCGCGGCCGCTCAACCAGCTGGCGCAGCTGTACAACGCCATCCAGTCGGCCCTGGCGGGGGCCGAGCGGGTCTTTGAGGTGATCGACGAGGCCCCGGAGCCGGCCGACGCGCCCGACGCGGTGCCGCTCGAGCGCGCCGAGGGGGCGGTGGCCTTTGAGGACGTGTCGTTCTCCTACGAGGAGGGCGTGCCGGTGCTGCGCAACGTGTCGATGGAGAGCCGGCCGGGGCAGATGATCGCCCTGGTGGGCCCCACGGGCGCCGGCAAGACGACCATCATCAACCTGCTGACCCGCTTTTACGACGTGGAGGCGGGCGCCGTACGCGTGGATGGCCACGACATCCGCGACATCCGCCGCGATGACCTGCGCCGCAGCCTGGGCCTGGTGCTGCAGGACAACTTTTTGTTCGCCGACACGGTGATGGAGAACATCCGCTACGGCCGGCTCGACGCGACCGATGCCGAGGTGATGGCGGCGGCGCGGATGGCCAACGCGGACCACTTTATCACGCGGCTGCCCGACGGCTATGGGACGCAGCTATCCGAGCGGGGGGCCAACCTCTCGCAGGGGCAACGGCAGCTACTGGCCATTGCCCGCGCCGTCCTGGCCGACCCGGACATCCTG
>JAAZBY010000187.1 GCA_012513595.1 Chloroflexota bacterium | reverse complement strand
CGCAGCCTGCAATCATCGATCGTCTTTACCTGCCTGGACGAGCTGGACGACTTTGTGGTGTGGATGGGCGAGTGCATCAAGCGGCCCGTCACGGTGCGCAACCCGATCGTCGACGCGGTGCTGCCGGACGGTTCGCGTATCAACATCGTCTACGGGCGTGAGATCTCTTCGCGGGGCAGCAACTTTACCATCCGCAAGTTCTCTGACACGCCGATCAGCGTGCTGGAGCTGATCGAGTTCGGCACCATGAACTATGTCATGGCCGCCTACCTGTCGTTCGCCCTGGAAGAGGACATGAACCTCTTTGTGGCGGGGGCCACCGCCTCAGGCAAGACGACCACGCTGAACGCCATCACCACCTTTATCCTGCCCGACGCCAAGATCGTCACCATCGAAGACACCCCCGAGGTGCAGGTGCCGCACAAGAACTGGGTCCGCGAGGTGACCCGTGGAGCAGGCACCCAGGGCGAAAAGGGTGGCGAGGTGAACATGATGGACCTGCTCAAGGCGGCACTGCGCCAGCGCCCGGACCGCATCGTGGTCGGTGAGATCCGCGGTGAGGAGGGACGCATCGCCTTCCAGGCCATGCAGACGGGGCACGGCGTGCTGTCGACCTTTCACGCCGCCTCGGTCGAGAAGCTCATCCAGCGCCTGACCGGCGACCCCATCAACGTGCCCAAGACGTACATCGACAACCTGAACGTCGTGGTCATCCAGGCGGCCGTGCGCGGGCTGGACGGCAAGCGCGTACGGCGGGTTCTGTCGATCAGCGAGATCGTGGGGTACGACCCGGCCGAAGAGAGCTTTTCCTTCATCGAGGCCTTCCGCTGGAACCCGGCCACCGACGTGTTCGAGTTCCCCGGGAACATGAACAGCTTTCTCCTCGAGGAGCGCATCGCCCCCAAGCGGGGCCTGGCCCCGGAGGACCGCAAAAAGATCTACACCGAGCTGCGCAAGCGGGCCACCGTGTTTGAAAAGATCCACCGGGAAATGGGCATGAGGAGCTTTGATGACTTTTTCCGCCTCCTTGCAGAAGCTCACAAACAGAATCTTCTCTGAGGAGATCTCCAGCGCCGAGCTCTTTTACCAGCTGACCTACATGTCGGCCACGGCGGCCTCGGGGCTGTCCAGAGACAGAGTGTTCGAGCTGGCCGCGCAGGCCCCTTGCCGGGCGGCGGAGCACTTTGCGCGCATCCGCGAGCTAGTGCGCGACCTGCAGTACGACTATCCGACGGCCTGCCGCATCGTGGGGCAGACGGTGCGCGAGCCGGACGTGCGCAGCTTCCTGCTGCGCCTGGCCAACGCGCTGGAGGGGGGCGAGCGCCTGGACGTGTTCCTGGCCAACGAGGCCGAGGTCCAGGGGGAGCACTATGGCAACCAGTACGAACGAGAGATCGAATCGCTGAAAAAGTGGACCGAGGCGTACTCGTCGCTGATCATCTCCGAGGCCCTCATCGTGATCATCAACCTGATCTCCACCATGATCTATGACCTGGGGACCACCCTGATGGCCGTGCTGATGGCCGTGGCCGTCTGCATGAGCTTCTTTGGCGCCTGGATCCTGTCGCGGGCGGCGCCCAAGGAGTTCATGGTCCTGGCGGCGCCCCACGGGTCAGAGGCGCAGATCCTGGCGCGGCGGCTGCTGGTGATTCTGGGGCCGGCCTCGGTGCTGGCCGGGGGTCTGGCCGCCGTACTGGGCGGTGGCTGGGCGCTGGCGCTGGTGGCCAGCGCGGCCATCATGGCGCCGCTGGGGTGGATCAGCCTACGGGCCGACCAGGCCGTGGCCCGCAAAGAGAGCGAGGGCGGATCATTCCTGCGCTCGTTGGGGGGCATGGCCACCTCCTCGGGCACCACCCTGGGCGAGGCGCTGACCAAGGTCGACCGCAACTCTTTCCCGGCCCTCAAAGAGCACATCGCCACGTTGACGTTGCGGCTGGCGGCCCGCATCAGCCCGGAGCTGTGCTGGACGCGCTTTGGCCGGGAGACGGGCTCCCGCCTGCTCAGCGACGCCTCGCGGGTCTTTTACGACGCGGTCAACCTGGGGGGCGACCCGGACGAGATCAGCGCCCTCTGTTCGATGTTCACCAACAAGACGGCCCTCCTGCGGGCCAAGCGGCGCGTCGTGGCGGACACCTTCTCCTGGCTGACGGTGGTCATGCACGCCGCGCTGGGGATGCTCCTGGTCATCGTGCTGGAGATCGTGTACCGCTTCCGGGCCATGATCGAGGCCTCGATCGAGCCAGGCCAGGCCGAACAGGCCATGGAGGCGCTGAACATCCCGCTACTCAGCTTTGGAGACTCCAAGTTGAGCTTCCTGAGCGGCATGACCACGTCCATGGTGTTGCTCCTGGCGGTGGTGAACGCGGGGGCTATCATTGCCTCGGACGGTGGCTTCCGCCCCAAGACGTTTTTCTACCTGGCGATACTCTTGCTGGTTTCGGCAGTCTGCTTCTTCATGGGGCCCAGACTGATCGACGGCATCATGTGAGGTGATGGGATGATGCGCGCTGCACGCCGCCCTCCAATTGGTGTCCTCATCATGTGCTCCCTGGCGGTGGGGGCCTTGCTGGCGTTGATGCTGCTGCCCGCCCTGCACCTGGGCGCCTCTCGGGAGGAACCGACGCCGGTCGACCCGCCACAGAACGGCGAGCTCGGCCACGCCCTGAGGCTGGCGCAGGCCCTGTACGCCACGGGCGACGTGCAAGCGGCGCGGCAGGTCCTCTCCGAGTGGGACGCGGCCAGCCTGGAAGAGGAGATCTCGGTGGTGGAGGCGGCCACTGCCGACCCAGCCGAGGCCGCCCGCCTGGCCGCGCTGCGCGAGGTGCTGCCCATGGCCGAAGAGCCGCCCGTAACCTGGCGCACGCTGTTTCGTGACCGGTGGGTGGGCGTCGGGCTGATCCTCTCGGGGCTGTTCCTGCTGGCGGCGGTGGGGGCGGCGCTGTGGCCGTTCCTGCGCACGGCGTACGCCAGGCACAGAGCGTCCGCCGCACGGGAGGAGGACTATTTGGCGAGCCTGCCTCCGGAAGTGTTGGAGCAGCTGGTGGCCCTGGCCCAGGAGCGGCAAGCGCTTGGCCAGCCGGCCGGGGGGGCCGCCGCGTCGTGGCAGGCGGCCGCCGCCCAGGTCGCCGCCGAGGGGCTGCCGGTGCAGCCGGCCGATCACCTGCCCACGCCGACGACGCAGCGCGTGAACACCGCCGAGGCCGCGCCGCGTGAGGCCCCGCCGCTCTCCTCCCACGTTCCCACGTGGCAGCCCGCCGCGCCGGCCGGCGGCGGCGCTCCCGAGCCGCAGCCGGCGCAGCCCGAGCCACAGACGGCGCAGCCCGCGCCGCAGGCCGCCGAGCCCGAGCCGCAGGCCGCGCCGGCCGCGGCCCAGCAACCGGCAGCGCCCGAGGCGGAACGGCCGGCCGCCGAGAGCACTGCCCCGCAGGATGCGGGCCCCGCGGCCCCGCCCGAGCCGGCGCCGGCGCCAGCCGAGGCAGCGGGGGGCGTGCCGTCGCTCAGCGCCCTGTCGACCGAACAGGAGCCCGAGGAGGTGGCCGTCCTCGACGCCAGCATGCTGGCCAACCTGTTCCAAGCCGAGGCCGAGGAGAACCAGTCTCGCCACGTCCTGATCCGGGACCTGACCGTTATCGATACCCAGGAGTTGGCCGAAGCCGCCGCCACGCTGGCCGCCACCCTGGCGCAGCGCGCCTGAACGAGGGCCAAGCACCATGACGACCATTCGTGCGACCAGACCACCCAACATCCCCGCCAGCGAGGCGGCCGGCACGCCCAGCGAGGGCGCGCGCCACCCACGCCTGGCCCTTTGGCTTGCGGCGGCGGCCATCTTTACGCTGCTCCTGCCGATCGGCCGGGCCGCACGCGTGGCGCGGAACGAGGCGGCCCGCCGCGAGGCGCAGGCCGCCGGCCTGTCGGCCACGGTGACGGCCGTCGCCGCGGCGGGCGCCGACGCCGCGGTGCAGGCGCCGTTGGCCGCGGCGCGGGCCACGGGCGAGGCCCTGGCCGGCGTGCAACAGGCCATGTCCACCCGTTATGTTGACTGGGCCGCCGTCCTCGGCGCCGTCGGGCAGTACGACCCGGAGCACCTGGCGCTGATCTCCCTCGCGCAGGAAGGGATGCTCCTGAAGGTCCAGGGCGTTGCCGACAGCGACGCCGCCGTGGTCGCCTACGTCGACCGGGTGGAGGCCTCCGGGCTGTTCCGGCGCGTCTCGCTGGAATCGATCGAGAACACCGCCGGGACGCCCCTGCCCGGCCTGGCCGCCACGGCCTTCCCGAGCGCCACGCCCGGGCCCACCGCCACTCCCCCGCCGAGCGCCAGCCCCACCCCGGCTGCCCCCGCCGGGGACGCCTACGAGGCCACCGACGGCCTGGGCATGTTGATGGTCCCGGGGACGGCGCAGGCGCGCACCTTCCACACCGCCGGAGACGTCGACCGGGCCCGCTTCGTGGCCAAGTCGGGGCGCACGTACCGCGTCTCCACCGAGGGGTTGCAGGGCGGCGTGGATACCGTGCTCACCGTGCGGGCCGGTTGGATGGTGCTGACGAACGACGATCAACACCCCGGCACGCTGGACTCGGAGGTCATCCTGACGGTGCCGACCGGGGCCGACCTCGACGCGACGATCGAGGTGACCAACCGGGGTGTAGCCGGGGACGAGCAGGCCTACAAGTTGGTGCTGACCGAGGTCACCGCCACGCCCGCGCCGACCGGCGCCCCCGCGACGGCCCTGCCCCCCACGGCCACCGCTGTGCCGGCCGGGTCTCCCACGCCAGTTGCGACGCCGACCTTTGACCTGCGCGACGCCTTTGAGCCGGACGACGCCCCGCGCGACTACCTGAGCGTGGGCAGCGCGCAGATGCGCAGCTTTTACCCGGCCGGGGACGTGGACCGCGCCCTGCTGGCCGCCGAAGCGGGGCGCACCTACCGCGTCTTTACCCACGGGCTGGCCCCTGACGTGGACACCTTCCTCGCGGTGCGCGCCAACGGCACGGTGTATGTGAACGACAACCGCGCCCCGGGCGAGGTCGCCTCCGAAGTGACGTTCGAGGCGTTGGACGGCTATGGCGACCCGGTGGTCATCGAGGTCACCAACAGGGGGCGCTTTGGGCCGGCCCAGTGGTACCGGCTGGAGGTGGAAGAGGTGACCTCCGCCACGCTGACGCCGCCCCAGAACGGGGCCTCGTCAGCGGCCGGCGCGCCGCGCGCCGCGTGGCCGGGTGGCCGCTGGTTCGCCCTGGAGGCGCCCGCCCGGGCCTGGCCCGCGGCGCGCCAGAGTTCGGCCGGCCCGACGGGGGTGCCGGCGGCCGGGCTGACGGCGCCGCGCGTCCGCTTTGTCCTGATCCTGGAGGTGGCCCGGCCATGAAGAGGATGCGAGGAGGCCCGCGCCTGCCGCGGGTGACGCTCAACCCGGCCATGCTGCGCCGCGCCGCGCCGTTCCTGGCCATCGGCATCGCCCTGGCGGGCTGCGTGGCCCTGGCCGTCCTGGTGCTGCTGCCCGGCTGGCAGGAAGTGATCACCCAGGAGGACGCCGTCATCGTGGCCCGCCAGGAGCTGGAGGCGCGCAAGGCCAACGCGGCGCTCATGGAGCGCACTCTGGGCGAAGAACTCGAACGGGTGCGCGCGGCCAACGAAGCGACGACGGACCTGCTCCTCACACGGCAACAGGCCACCGACGTGCTGAACGGCCTGTACGCCCAAGCGCAGGCCGGGGGCGTGGAGGTGGTGGACCTGCGCGCCCAGCCCACCCCCCAGCAGGAGAGCGCAGAAGCCCCTTACCAGGTGCGGGGCATGCGCCTGCGGGCCACCGGCGGGCTGGCCCCGCTCCTGGCCCTCCTCACCCGCGTGCAGCAGGCCGGCCCGCCCTCCGCCGTGCTGATCGAGAACCTGAAGGTGGCGGAGGGGTCGCCGGCGGGCGAGATGACGGCGGACATCGTGCTGTTCACCAGCAGCGCGGCGGAGGGGTCAGCCGACGAGGCGGCCCCCTCGTCGACCCTCGAGGCGCCGGGGGAGGCAGGATCGGCTGCGCCGCCGTCGGCCGAGGGCGCGGCGCTGGTGCGCCCCGCAGGCTGGCCGGCGGAGTGGGGGTGGCCGGGGGAGCCCGGGGGTGACCCCGCCACGCCCGCGCCGCCCGTGCCGCCGGCCGCGGGGGAGGGCATCCACGAGGTGGCCGCGGGAGACACCCTGTACTCCCTGGCCATCCGCTACGGGATAACCCTGGCTGACCTGCAGGCCGCCAACGGCCTGGCCGACGACCGCATCACCATAGGCCAGCGCCTGCGGATCCCGCCGCGCTATGGCGGTTCCGCAGGCGCTGGTGGGTTGGCAGTAGGGCCGCTGGTCGCCTCGGTCAGCGCCCCGGCAGCAGGCACACCGGCATCGACACCCTCAGCCCGTGCCCGGTGGAGCGCAACAGGCCGCTTTCCACGTCCACCCAGTACGACACGATGCTGTCCCCCTTTTGGTTGGCGGCCAGCAGCCAGTCTCCCTCGGGGGAGAGGTAAAAGTTGCGCGGGTACGACCCCTGGGTGGACTCAAAGCCGATCACCTTGACCATGCCGCTGGCAGCGTCGACGCGCATGATGGCGATCGAATCGTGCCCGCGGTTCGACCCGTACACATAGCGCCCCGAAGGGGCCACGTGGACGTCGGCGCAGTAGGAGCGGTCGAGGTAGCCGTCGGGCAGGGTCGAGACGGTGCCGATCTCGGAGAGGATGCCGCGCTCCGCGTCCCAGGTGCAGGCCGTCATGGTGGAGCCCAGCTCGTTGATGACGTAAACCCAGCGCCCGTTGGGGTGGAAGGCGAGGTGGCGCGGGCCCTGCCCCTCCGCCACGCGCAGAGCGGGCGGGTTGTTGGGCGTCAGCGTGCCGCGCTCGGCATCGAGCCGGTAGATCTTGACCTCGTCGGTGCCCAGGTCGCAGGCCAGGACGAAGCGGCCGGCCGGGTCCTGCCGGATAAAGTGGGCATGGGGGCCCTCCTGGCGGCGCGGGTGGGCGCCGATCCCCTCATGCTGGACGACGTCGGCGGCCGGGCCGAGGGAGCCGTCCTCCTCCACGGGCAGCACGGCGACGCTGCCGGACGAGTAGTTGGCCACCAGGAGCCAGCGGCCCGTCGCGTCAACCGAGACATAGCAGGGCGCCGTGCCGTGGCTGGGTTGCTGGTTGAGGGGGGTCAGGGCGCCGTCAGCGGCCACGGCGTAGGCGCTGACCGCGCCGGTCTTCTCCCCGTCAGACTCGGCCACCTCGTTGGCCGCGTAGAGGACCGCCTTGGTCGGGTGGAGGCAGAGGTAGGTCGGGTTGGCGGTGCGCGCCTGGGGGCGGAGGTTGCTGAGGGCCCCGCTGGCCGGGTCGAACTGGCAGGAGTAGATCCCCTCGCCGCCCTGCGAAGTGTACGTGCCGATGTAGAAGAGCATGTCTTCCTCCGCTTCCGGCGGGCGAACGCCCGCGCTGAGTTGGCCGTGGTCCCGGGGGTATGGTACCCGAGGGGGCGGAAGGGGACAAGGGGAGCGTTGACGCCCCTGCCGCCGACGGGTACAGTATCGGCGCGACGCCGTCAGTTGCCACGGAGAAGAGCATGGACCCGACACGTACCGCTAACCCCGGCGAGCCGACCATCGCCCAGCGCATCGATGCCCTGCGCGCCACCAAGAACCAGCACACCGACCTCAAGGTCCAGCGCGACGGCTACTTTGACACCGACGACCACGGCTACATCCCCTGGGATGAGCCGGTGCCCTTTGCCGTGGTGCCCAACCACCCCGACGGCGGCGCCTACGGGCCGCGGGCGGTGGGGCACAACTTTCGCCGCTGGCTGGAGGCGCACCCGCTGTACATCCATCCCTGCTCGTCGTTGGCGGGCGCCTGGATCCGCAAGGGCATCCCAGGGCTGGGCGGTTGGCGTCCCGAGGACCGCCCCACGCACCTGGCCCCCCTGCAGGCCAAGTACAACATCTACAACCACGGCATCGGCGCGCCCAACCACCTGGGGCCCGACATGGCCATCGGCCTGCGCCTCGGCTGGGGCGGCCTGCTGGACAAGATCCGCCACTACCGCGCGCTGAACCGGCCGGCCGATACCGGCTTTTACGACGGCGAGGAGGACCTCGTCCTCGGCGTGCAGGGCTGGGTGGCCCGGCACGCCGCCCTGGCCCGCCGCCTGGCCGCCGAGGAGCCCAACCCCACCCTCCGCGAGAACCTGACGGCCATCGCCGAGGCCAACGAGCACCTGGTCCTGGGCGCCCCGCGCACCTTCCGCGAGGCCTGCCAGTTCATCGCCTGGTTCCAGTGCGTCGACCGGATGTGGGGCCTGGGCGGCGCCCTCGGCCAGCTCGACGAGCTCCTGCGCCCCTACTATGAGGCCGACCTGGCCGCCGGCCGCGAGACCGACGCGTCGATCGTCTGGCACCTGGCCAGCCTCTTCTTCAACGACCGCACTACTCCCAGATCGGCGGGCAGGGCCCCGATGGCCGCGACCTGACCTCGCCCCTGTCCTTCCTGGTGCTCGAGGCGATGCACCGCCTGCGCATCCCGGCCAACATCGCCGTGCGCGTGCACGAGGGGATGGACCGGCGGCTGTTGCGGCGGGCGCTGGAGCTGATGGTCGCCGACGGCACCGGCGTCTCCTTTGCCCTGTCTGGCGGGCTGGACGCCGGCTACTGCCGGAACGGCGTGCCGCCCGCCCTAGCACGGATGCGCGCCAAGGTCGGCTGCAACTGGACGGCGCTCCCCGGCGTCGAGTACTGCCTGCAAGATGTGACGCGCGTCTGCCTGGTGACGCCGCTGCTCCTGGCGCTCGACGAGGTGGTCGCCCTGCCCGTGGCGGAGCGCTCGATGGAGGCCCTCTGGGAGCGCTACCGCGCCCACCTCGGCGCCTCGGTGGCCGTGGTCAAGGAGGGCAAGGACCTGCACATGGCCCGCCAGGCCGGCAACTGGCCCGAGATCGTCCTGAACCTGTTCTGCCACGGGCCCAT
>JAAZBY010000186.1 GCA_012513595.1 Chloroflexota bacterium | reverse complement strand
CTTCCTGAGGGTGAACTCGTACGCTGTGCAGTCCTCGTTGACGCTCCACGAGCTCAGGATGTTGCCAGTGACCGGGCCGGTGTGGTGCGGAGGCGTGTTGAGAAAGTGCTCTTGCGCGTGCTGGCAGCAATAGTCCCAGGTGGGGTTGGTGGTCACCGCGCGCAGCACCTCCCCTTCCCGGCTGTACTCACCCACCTCCCAGTCCAGGTCCTCCTCGGGGATCAGGACGCCGGGCCCGACGACGAACGGCTCCACAGGCAGCCGCTCCTCGACGGGGGGTAGCTTGCCCTCGGCCACCAGCGCAGCGAGCGAGGGCGCCTCACTGTACTTGGCAGCGGCGGCTGCGGGCTGCACAGGCGTGGCCCCCTCTGACACGGGCTGCGCCGCCGGGGGCGTTGCCGTCGCTGGCACGCAGGCCGCCGCAACGGTCCCCGCAGCGGCCAGGGCCGATACCTGAATGAACTGACGCCGCGAGATCCGGGGCTTGGCGCTCATAAGTGGTCCTCCTCTTGTGACCGTACAGAACCCTGGTCGGATCACACGTTCCAATCGTCAGCACGCCAACCGTCTACCCCTGGTCGCATCCCTCCTTCTGTCTGTCCTTGTGCGCGTACTGCCACGAGGGTCTGAAGCGAACACCATGAACCGGGCAGAAAACGTGAGGACACGACGAAACACGACGCGAACCAACACTGGAAGGCGAGAGCACGGGGCACAGCCCAAAAAGGCTTGCCAAAGGTACCGGCTCGAAGCGACGAGGCGCGGCATCCCTACCCCGGCGCAGCCGAGCCAGTGATCGGCACTGCATGATCGCGAACTGCGGTGAGCTCTGTCCCGTTCACGCTTTGGTTCCCGGACCGGTGGCCCCCAACAACAAGGCGACACAGGCAGCGGGTATCAACGCGACGCGACTTCTGTGGGGATACTACATCAAGCGAGGTAACGCACTGTCATCGTAGCACACGGCCCAGGGCGTGTCAAGGAATCCACGCCCTGGCCGCCCGGCGCGAACGAGGCCACGCTCAGCCCAGGCGCCGCAGCAGCCGCGCGGCGTTCCCGCCCGTGATGGCCGCGAACAGCGCCTCGTCGATCTCCCCCGCGGCTAGCAGGCCGCGCAGGGTGCCCAGGTGCGGCATGCGGTCCTCGGGCCCGGCAAAGCAGACGTCCGTCCCGAACAGGACGCGGGCGCCGAACTCCCGCAGGAACCGCACCCCGTAGGCCGGGTCGCGCGTCAGGGCGTTGTGGCCCGAGGTTGCCGAGATGTCCACGTACAGGTTCGGGCAGCGCCGCAGGAGCGCCGGCATGGCCCCCTCCTCGGCGACCGGGCCCGTCGGGTAGCCCGACTTGGCCTCGTCCGTGGCGCCGGCGGCGATCTCCGCCCAGAACCCCGGCCCATGGGCGATCACAATGGTACCCGGCACCTGCAGGAGGAGGCGCTCCAGGTTCGGCAGGCCGACCGGGTCGATCAGCCCATAGTACCCCGGGCCCGGGCCGCTGCAGTGGATCAACACCGGCAGGTCCCACTCACCGCATTGCCGGAACATGTTGACCACCCGCGGGTCGTCGGAGGGCAGGTTGGCCGTCACCTCGCCGATGCCGACGCAGCCAAGGTCCACAAAGCGCTGCAGCACCCACGAAAAGTCGGCCTCCGGCGTGTTGCCGCCCATGCGCGGGTCCAGGTTGCCAAAGGCGATCAGCCGATCCGGGTAGCGTCGCGCGGCGCCGATCTGGCTGACCAGGTCGGGCTGCTCGGAAAAGAGGTAGGGGAAGTGGACCCCCTCCGGGCTGGGCCACAGCGGCAGGACGATGGCCCGGTCGATCTGCTCGTCGTCCAGCCGCTCGAGGAGGGCCTCGACCGAGACGGGCAGCCTGCCCAGGGCGAAGGCGCGTCGCAGGTCGGCGATGTGGGTGTGGCAGTCGATGATCATGGTGCCTCCTGACGTTGGGGGGCGCCACGGGCGGCGCGTACCCCGGGCCCAGCGGCGCTGCCCAGAGCGCTTGACAGCGCCCCGCCCCGCTGCCTATAGTGAGGATGCTCGTGGACGTACTCGAGAGAGCGGCCGTCGGTAGAGTCCCTCCCCGCCCCCCGCCCGCTGCGGCGTTCCGGCGGCGCGGACGGTTGCCGTTGCCAGCCCCGCCGGCCAAGGAGGAGCGCGAGTGGCCCGCAACAAGGCCAGGCCCGCCGCCCCCTGGTGGTCGGCCCCAGGGTCGCCACCCACCGAGGAGCAACTGCACGGCCAGGTCCGCGATGTGATCTACTCCGCCGTCCCCCGCCAGTTTGCCGACGCCGTGGACCGGCTGTCGTTCCACGTCATGTCGGTGGGCGAGGGCGGCCACGTGCTCGGGGCGACGCGCGTCGAGGTGCACTCGGCCCGCCTGCGCGACCTCCTCATCCGCGATGGCGACCTGGTAACCGTCAGCGGCACCCGCGCCCCGCACGGGGAGCTCCTGGCTCAGGCCGTCACCAATCACACCACCCGCACCCGCCTGGCCCTGGGCGCCGCCCGCACCGCCCTGGACCGCTGGCGCGCCGCCCTCGGCGTGCTCTCCTTCGTGGCCGTGCCGGCCTTCATCCTGGCGTTGATCTCTCTGGTCTGCGGCCGCCTCGCTGAGGCCGTGCTCCTGGGGGTTCCCTGCCTGGCCGTCTGGGCGCTGTGGCTCCGCCAGCAGGGAAAGGCGGCCTGAGCCCCCGCGGCGCTGGCGCTAGCAGTTGCCCCGAAAGTGGGCCAGCTGGCCCAGGATGTGCGGCAGCGCGGCCCGCGCGGCGGCCTCTCCCGCCGCAATCGCCTCCCCACAACGTGAAAAGCCCCGCAGCGGCGTGAGCCCCGCCGGCAGATCGGCGACGATGGTCACCTCCGGAGCTGCCTCCCTCAGCTTGTGGAACACCAGGTGCTCCATCATGATGTTCAGCGACTGGTAGAGGATCTCCAGCGTCTCACGCACCGGCACGGGGAGGGGCAGGTGCTGGCTTACCTGCGGGGTCGGGAACGGGTCGGCCTCGCCGTGCAGGCTCACGGCAATCAGCAATTCCGCCCCCATGGTGCGGGCCACGTCGGCCGGCACGTTGTTCAGGACTCCGCCGTCGATGAGCAGCCGCCCGTCCATCTCCACCGGGGTGAACACCCCGGGCACCGCGATCGTGGCGCGGATGGCGGGCACCAGCGGCCCCTCAGAGAGCACCACCTCGCCCCGCGCCAGGAGGTCCACCGCCACCACGGCCGTGCGCCGGCCCAGGTCGGCGAAGGTGCGCCCGCCCAGGCGTTCCTCCAAATAGTCGACCACGGCCTGCCCCTTGAACAGGCCCCGCCGCAAGAGCGACGCATCGGTCAGTGGCAGGAGGAAGCGCCTGTTGCAGACGCGCAGGGCCTCTTCCTCCAGCTCTGCGGCCGTCATCCCCGCCGCGTACAGGCAGGCCAACAGGCCGCCCATGCTGGTGCCGGCCAGCAGGTCGACGGGGACGCCGGCCTCCTCGAGCACCTTGAGCACGCCGATGTGCGCCAGCCCTCGTGCCCCTCCGCCGCCGAGGGCCAACCCAACCACGGGCCTACGGGCCATCTCCACCATCCCTCCGCACACGCCACTGCGAACGCTACCACTCCATCCAAGCCGAAAAGAAGATAAGATTGACAGGATTGACAGGATCTGAAGAGAGCTGGCCCGCCGATCCAGTCCCCAATCCTGTCAATCCTGTGAATCCTGTCCTCTTCTCCTCCCCGCACCCGCTACCGAGGCCTGGCAGGATCATCAGGACTCACCGTACCGGGGGACGAGGCCGGCTGCTCAGCCCGCCCAATCCTGTAATCCTGTCAATCCTGTCCTCTTCTCCCCCCTACACTGCCACCGGCAGGTAGAGATCAAAGGCGGTGCCCTCCTGCGGCCTGCTGGACACCATGACCGTGCCGCCCACCTGCCGCACCAGCCCGTAGACGGCCGACAGACCCAGGCCCTCGCGCTCGGCGCGGCCCTTGGTGGTGAAAAAGGGGTCAAAGACGTGCGCGGCGACTTCTTCTTCCATGCCGATGCCCGTGTCGGCCACGCGCAGCCGCACGTAGGCCCCCGGGCTGGCCCCGCCCGCCCCGCCCGCCACCGCCAGCGCCGCGGCGTCGGGCTGCGCCACCTCCGTCTCCAGCGTCAGGGTGCCGCCGTCGGGCATCGCCTCGGCGGCATTGCGGGCCATCTCGTACAGCCCCTCTTCCAGGCGCTGCGCGTCGATGCGCACCGGCGGCAACCCCTCCCCAAGAAGTAGGCGCACCTGCACCGCGTCTCCCACCGTCTGGCACAGGCCGGGGCGCACGCGGGCCAGGAGGGCGTTCAGGTCGGTCGGCGCCAGCCGCAGCAGCTGCTGCCGAGAGTACGCCAGGAGGTTGGCGAT